>JAGHIT010000071.1 GCA_017887095.1 Clostridia bacterium
AGTCCACCGCATAGCGCGCGATGAAGGAGGGCTCGTACTTCTCCGCCGCCTCGCGCACGGTATCGGGGAAGTCGGCGAGCGCCTTTAACAGCGCAAACTCCTCCTCGCACGGCTCGCCCGCGGGCGCATTCGCAAACGCGACGCCCTCCGCCTGCGCTTTGGCAAGCACAGACGCGGCGCGCGCGCAGGTGTACTGAACGTACACGCTCGTCTCGCCGTCAAAGTTGAGCGCCTTGTCGTAGGAGAAGGTGATGTCCTTGATCTTGTTGTTATACAGCGCGCCGAACATGACCGCGCCCACGCCGACGATCTCGGCGACCTTGTCCTTGTTATCCAGAGCGGGGTTTTTCTCCTCCAGAATGGCGCGCGCCTTCTCGACGCAGCGGGTGAGCACGTCCTCCAGCCAGACGACCTTGCCCTTGCGCGTGGACATGGAGCCGTCCTCCAGGGAGACCATGCCGTAGGCGACGTGCACCAGGTCCTTTGCCCACGCGTAGCCCATGAGATCGAGCACCTTGAAGAACTGCTTGAAGTGCAGGTTCTGCTGATATGCGACGACGTACAGGCATTTATAGAAGTCGTACGTCTTTTTGCGGTAGATCGCCGCGGCGAGGTCGCGGGTGGCGTACAGCGACGCACCGTCCGAGCGCAGAATGAGGCAGGGCGGCATGCCGTACGGCTCCAGATCGACGATCTGCGCGCCGTTGCTCTCCTTTAAAAGCCCTTTTTCCTTGAGTTCTTCGACGACGGGCGCCATCTTGTCCGTATAGAAGCGCTCGCCCGCGTAGCTGTCAAACCTGATATGCAGGCGCTCGTAGATCGTCTGCACATAGGCGAGCGTTAAAGACTTGAACCAGTCAAAGAGCTCGTTCGCCTCCTTGTCGCCGTTCTCAATGAGGCGGAAATACTCCCGCGCCTCCGCCTCCATTGCCTCGTCCGCCTCGTTGTTGAAGCGCACATATAAATCGTTGATGGCGTGGATGCCGCCCTTTTCTACTTCCTCGCGGTTGCCCCATTTCTTATACGCCGAAATGAGCTTGCCGAACTGCGTGCCGTAGTCGCCGAGGTGGTTAATGCCGACCGCCTTGTAGCCAAGGAAATTATAGATGCGGTAGAGTGCGCCGCCCAATACCGTCGTGGAGAGGTGCCCGATATGGAAGGGCTTTGCGATATTGATGGAGGAATAGTCGATGCAGATGACCCTGCCCGCGCCCATGTCCGAGCTGCCGTACTTCTCCCCTTCCGCGCCGATACGCGCAAGGACGTCGCGGGCAAGCCCCGCCTTGTTGATCTTGAAGTTGAGATAGCCGTTGACGGCACTCACTGCGCTGATGACGTCGTCGCAGACAAAGTCAGATTGAAGCGCGTCTGCGATCATAACGGGACTCTTGCGCATGAGCTTTGCAAATTTGAAGCAGGGCAGCGCGTAGTCGCCCATCGTGGAATCGGGCGGGACGGCGATGGCGGAGGCGATCTCCTCCGTGCTCATACCGTCGATGTTGAGTTTCTGTGCGATATATGCTTTGTAGTCCATATTCGTGTCCGTTTTCTTTTTTGCATATTTTACCATAAAAAATTGCAAATGGCAAATAAAAGGGTTTGCGAAAAAGAAAGAAAACGATTATAATAGAGGAAGCTGCGGCTTGCAACGTGAATTTACCATTGCTCGGGACGCTGTTGCATCCCCTTCTTTATTCTAGGGGAAATTTCCGGCTCTGCCCTTTGCTATCATTCACGGCGCAAGCAAAACCACGCTTTTGCGCAGCACGCCTCAATTTGCCAACCCTTTGGCTCCTGCGGAAAAGTGAGCCGATGGGGCTAAACTGTTGCCAATCCCATCGGCGAGAAAAACCGAACACAAAGCCGAAGGCGACTGTTGGGTTTTTCTAAAAAATCGTCCGTTTATTTTTGTCAGTTCAAAAAGAAACGGACGAGAAGGAGTGTTTTTCATGAAACTCGGTGTTGTAGGACTGCCCAACGTGGGCAAATCCACCCTCTTTAACGCGATCACGCACGCAGGTGCGGACGCGGCAAACTACCCCTTCTGCACGATCGAACCAAACGTCGGCGTCGTCGCCGTTCCGGACGAACGCCTCGATAAACTCGCCGCGCTCTACAACAGCCAGAAAGTCACGCCTGCCGTTATCGAATTTGTAGACATTGCAGGGCTCGTCAAGGGCGCAAGCCGCGGCGAGGGGCTGGGGAATAAATTCCTCTCGCATATTCGCGAAGTGGACGCAATTGTGCATGTCGTAAGGTGCTTTGAAGACGAGAATATCACCCATGTCGAGAGTACCGTCGACCCTATCCGCGATATTGAGACAATCAACCTGGAACTTATCCTTGCCGATATCGAGGCGGTCACAAGACGAACGGACCGCATCAAGAATGCGGCGCGCGGCGGAGCGGACAAGAATGCAGCGGCAGAGTACGCCTTCCTGCAGAAGCTTTCCGCACATCTCGAACAGGAAAAGCCGGCAGGCTCTTTGCCCGTCACCGAAGAGGAGAAAGAAATACTGGACAATCTTTTCCTGCTCTCAGCAAAACCCGTCATTTATTGCGCAAATATCTCCGAGATGGACATGGGCGCAGGCGAAGAAGATCTGCCCCTCGTCAAAAAGGTCCGGGAGTATGCCGCGGGACACGGAGCAGGCACGATCGTCGTGTGCGCCAAGACGGAAGAAGAACTTTCACAGATGCCGCCCGAGGAGCAGACAATGTTTCTGGAAGATTTCGGGCTCAAGGAGAGCGGGCTTTCCAAACTCATCAAGGCGTCCTATTCCCTCTTAGGGCTTATCTCCTACCTGACGGCAGGTGAAAAGGAGACGCGCGCATGGACGATCCGGCGCGGCACCAAGGCGCCGCAGGCGGCGGGCAAGATCCACTCGGATTTTGAAAAAGGTTTTATCCGCGCCGAAGTCGTAGACTGGGAAACGCTGCTGGAGTGTGGCGGACTTACCGGCGCCAGAGAAAAAGGGAAAGTTCGCCTGGAGGGAAAAGATTACGTCATGAAAGACGGCGACGTCGTTTTATTCCGCTTTAATGTATGAACCATAAGCGCCCCGCTTTTCGGAAAGCGGGGCGCGCGCTTCTCGTATTCCGTGATGAAATCGGCGCGCCGACAGCATGTCGGCGCGCCTTTTCTTCATGTTCAGCTCTGACCTGTTGAAACGATGTCTTCATCCGCATGATCACCATCCGTATCCGCATCGGGACGGATCATGCAATAATGCGGATTATGTGCATATCGTTCGTTCTTTTTCATACGCATTCCCCTTATACAGTTTGCGCAGAAAATAAAATATCATTCCCGATCGCCGTCCCGATCCTTCTCGCGTTCCTGCTCGTCGTCCTCTTCCGAAGATTCCCCTGCCATTTCCGCGATCGCCTCACGTTCCCGAGCGATCCGCTCCTGTTCCCGTTCATAAGCATCCCGGTCGACACGATCCGGATTCCTTTGCGCCTTTTTCATGCAATCACCTCCCCCTTACAGGGATAGTATATCACGGCTTTCCGGTCCTGTCAAGCCTGATTTTCTGCAACGATCTGCTTTTGCACCTTGGAATACATCTCCGTCTTCTGGTCGATAAGCATCTTATCCGCAGGCATAACCTCGTAATAACCGCGGTTACACATCTGTTCAAAAACAAGGAACTGTGTATCCGCATGTTCGCCGTAGAGCTTATAAAGCTGACGGCGAAGAGGTCTGCAGCTCCCCTCGGAAAGCGCCGTCGCGTAATAATTCATGAGCAGTTTTTCTGCGTCCAGAAGATCCTGCAATGCGTCTTTTTCACAGAGCATGATATCCTTTTTCGATTGTTTCATCCCTTTCCTCCCAACATTTTGTACAGCGCACAAAACCGCTGTGCGTGCGCATTTGCGATATCCTCCATCTCCTGCGCGAGTGCCTGATCGGTGAGCGTATTGGCATAGATCCGCGCCTTTTTGCAGGCAATCTCCTCTCCGGTTAAAAGATGGGTAATGACGTCCAGATCCTTTGCCGTCAGATTGGTCATAAAAAAACCTCCTTTTCGGCAGTATGCGGAAAGGAGGCGATCATATGCATTTTTTCAGGATCTTCCCGCGTAATATTCGCACAAGGGCGCCAACGGACAATGATCGCAATCAGGACGCTGAGAGTGACAAACTCTTCTCCCGTGAAAAATCAGCCAATGGTGCGCCTTTGACCAAAGGTCTTTCGGAATTGCAGCACACAATCCCGCCCCCACTTTGTCAGGCGTACTGCCTTTTGCGATCCCCAATCTGTTGGCGACACGGAAGACGTGCGTATCCACGGCGATCGCGTCCCCGTGAAACGCAACCGCATAAACGACGTTCGCCGTTTTTCGTCCCACGCCCGCCAGCGTGCGAAGTTCTTCCAGCGTGGAAGGGACCTCGCCGCCGAACTTTTCCATGATATCATGCGAGGCAGATAAAATGTGCTTTGCCTTATTGTGATAAAATCCGCAGGAAAAAATAAATTGTTCCAAAGCTTCCTGCGTCAGCGTGAGCATCTTCTCAGGCGTATTGTATTTCTCAAATAAAACTTTCGTCACCTTATTGACGCGTTCATCCGTACACTGCGCGGACAAGATCACCGCTATAAGCAACTCATAAGGCGAACCGAATTGCAGCGCAGGCGCGGCGTCCGGATACATGCGTTCCAACGTACTGAGGATTTCATCGGTCGTGTTCATAATCCCGATTATATCACAATCTGCGCAGAAATGCAAGTTCAGCAGCGGAGAAAGGTCCCGCCGCAAGCCTTATAATAACCATAAAAGGACGAATAACACCTTGCCTGCACGAGCTGTTTCGCGCGCACAAAGAAACGCGCATCGAATGCGGCAGAAATTCCGCAGCCGCAGCCCGCTTCTCTCGGGGTTGCGACCGCCCGTGCAGGCACGCCCGCGTTTTTGAGCAGAGCGATCGCATCGAGCGCCTGCGCCCGCGAACGAAATACCGCAAGTACGGTCATGATTTTCTCCTCCCTTTCGTATATATAGAGATATGATCTATCTTGATAATGCCGCAACGGGCGGTGAAAAACCCGCCGCCGTTCAAAACGCCGTACTCGCCGCGATGAAGACCTGCGCAAATCCGGGAAGGAGCGGACATGATCTCTCCATCGCCGCCGCAGAACGCGTTCTCGCCTGCCGCCACATTTTAAGCGATCTGTTTGAAGGATACGGATTTGAACGCGTCGTATTCACGAAAAACTGCACCGAAGCGCTGAATATCATGCTCCTCGGCTGTCTTAAAGCAGGCGACCACGTCGTTACGACCTGTCTTGAACACAATTCCGTACTGCGTCCCCTCGAATTTCTTCGCAGAACACGCCGCGTAAAATACGATGTCGCGCCTCTGACAAACGGAAAACTCTTGCCGGAAGCGATCGCAGCACTCGTCAGACCGGAAACCAAGGTTGTCTGCGTGACGTCAGCCTCCAACGTGACAGGAGAATGCCCTGACCTGCATGCCGTCCGGGCGCGCATCCCCAAGCGCGTGCTTCTGTTCGTGGACGGCGCGCAGGGAGCCGGGCATCTGCCCATCCGGATGCGCGAGACCGGCATCGATGCGCTCGCCCTTGCAGGTCACAAAGGTCTGCACGCCATTCAGGGCGCCGGAGCACTGATTTTCTCCGATCGAGCACAACCCGATCCCCTTATGTACGGGGGTACGGGCAGCGAGAGCCACGACCTTGGCATGCCTGCTTTTTATCCGGACCGCCTCGAGAGCGGGACCCTTTCCTATCCCGCTATCTGCTCGCTGTTTGAGGGAGCACTATTTGTGCAGTCCCGCCGCAGCGAGGGGGCGCGTCGGCTCATCGAACTGACGGCACATGTATATGAAGCAATTTCTTCCATGGACTGCTACCGCATTTTTTCCCTGCCCAACGCCTGCGGGATCGCCGCTTTTACCCATGAAACGATCCCGTCCGAATCGCTTGCCATGAAGCTCAGCGAACGAGGCATCGCGGTGCGGGGAGGTCTGCACTGTGCGCCGCTCGCACATAAAGCATTAAACACGTTTCCGAGCGGATTGGTGCGTGCCTCCTTCTCTCCGTTTCAGGGAATATCTGAGGCGGACGCTTTGCTCACGGCCCTGAAGGACATTGCGGTCACATCCGCTTGATTTCCTCTGCCACTTTGTAAAGCTTTTTTCTTTTTCCCGCATCCAGCATGGGTGCAAACTGCGTAACAAACGCATCGATCTGCTCATTCGTGAGCGTTCCTGCCCGCTTGCCTTCCACGGCACGGGCATATATATTGCGCAAAATCTCGTTTTCGCTTTTACCGTCCATCTGCGCCGCGACCGTCTGCGCTTCGGAAAGGAAGTCCTGAGACACACCCGTGCCCTTAAAGCTTGCAAAATCTTTCATAGTCACCTCCGCTCTTCATTATATGAAAGCGCAGCCGGATATGTCCCTTTCACGCGCCGTCCCTTCTTCCGCATAAAATGGCGCATGGAATCCCTACTCCTTTTACTTCTGCTTACTGTCACGCAAAAGGACGCCGATCTCAAGGCGTCCATGGAAAAGTTTCTGAAATTTTACCGCGAAAACCGCGACATGATCACCGCAATATTTTCAATGCCTGGCATGCCGCCCTCCTCCGCCACCCCCGAAGGTGAACGAAGGTCGCAGGATATCCCCAAACAGGACGCAAAGCCGTCGGCGGCAAACGAAGGGGCGGCGCAATCTGCGCCGCCCGATGTGCGTATTTTGGAAGAATATCTGCGCCGAGCATCTTTTTAAGAACAGACGCCCGCAATTACTGTATCCAACATAACATCCGTCTCGCCCGGCAGATAAGACGCAACGACCCCGTTTGCGCCGTCGCTTTCGCGTACGCCCGTGCCATGGATACACTTGCCGCTGACAGGCCAATAGATACGCGCGACGGTGAGCTGGAACACGCCGCCCTGCGGAGAGGTGAACATGGACTGCATGACCCCCTTGCCGTAAGTCGAGCAATCCTCTGCGCCCGCATCCTTGCGCAGATAGATATCCGAATAATCGATCGCGCCATAGTCGATCATCGCACCGATCAAGCATTCGGATGCAGAGGCCGATCCCTCATCCGCCAAAACGGTAATCTTGGAATCTTCCGTAAAATAGTTCGCATATTCATTGCTGCTCGACGTATAGTTGATGCGCAGTCCGTTGCGATACTGTGCATACGCGACTACCGGCGTATCGGAATCAGACTCCTTGGTAAAGTAGGAGGCAATGGCGGAAAGATCGCTCAGATACCCGCCGCCGTTTCCGCGCAGATCGAGGACGAGATTTGTCCTGCCCCGTTCTTTCATCGTCTCCATGCAATATGCAAATTCCTGTGCGCAAAGTCCGTCAAAACTGTCCAAACGTATATACGCGGTGGAATCATCCAGTCCCTCGAGCGGATCGAATGTTTCGGTAAAGACGACGTAGTCCTCGTTCTCCGCGTCATCCCGAAGCGCATACGATGTTTCACTGTCGCGATAGACGCAATACGCCGCGTGATACACTTCCCGCTGCATGGTGTACATGCCTGCCGACGCGCTGTCCTTATCGTATCCTGCGTACAGGCAGAACTCTCCCTCCTGCTCGCTGATAAACGCCATGATCTCATCCGCGCTTCCCGTCTGCATTTCCCCGCCTACCGTGGAATAGCCCAACAGGTACATGCCCTTCTTCAGACCCGCGAGCTGCGCGGGAGAATTTTCCACAACGGTATAGAGCAACGCGCTGCCATCCGTCTCTTCCACGACGGACACGCCTATGCCGCGGTTTACCCCCTGGCTCTGTTCGACGATGATATCGTACTCGTCCGCCGTATAATAATGGCTGAATATATCGGGCATCACGGCATCGTAAATATCGCCGTACACCTCGTCCACGTCGACATCCTGATAGTGTTCGGACTCCAGCACGTCCAGCATCCACTGAAGTTCCCTGATACGGGGATCGGTGGAATAGTAGGTCACGAGCCAGCCGACAATCCCGCCCACGCCAAGCAGAATGACGGCAAGCACAACGGCACAAATGCGCTTGCCGATATTTTTTTTGCGCATGGAAGCCGTCTGCCCGTCTGAAACAGTCTCCTGTGATTGCATAGCGTTTTGTCCCTGTTCTTCCTGTTGCATACTGTCTCCTTATTATTTTCGTGCCAACCGATACAGCACTGACAGAACGCGAAACGTCACCGCGTCCGAAAATTTTTTCAAATCAAGTCCCGTAACTCGTTCGATCTTTTCCAATCGGTACATGAGCGTGTTACGATGCATATACAGCCTGCGGCTTGTCTCCGATATATTTAAATCACAATCGAGAAAAGCCTCCGCCGTTGCCGCCATTTCCCTGTCGCCGAACACCTCCTCCGCTTCCTTGAGACGGAACTGCTGCATATAATCCTCCAGCCTGCCGGCAGGAAGATCTTCCAGCATTTTGACGAGCAGATACTCCCGATAGGAATGTACCTCGCCCGCATCTCCGAACATGCCCCCCATACGCACAGCGGTGACCGCCTGCCCGTATGAGAGCGCGATCTCCGAAAAAGATGCGACTTCACATCCGATGCCTATGCTCGCGCGCACTCCCAATTCTTCGTAGACCGACTGCCATAAAAACTGTCCGAACTCAAAAGCACTCTGTTCCCCATCAGAAAACCTGATGACGGCAAGCCGTTTCTGATCCATTGTAACGGCAAGATCGTTCGTCTCCGCAAGGCAGCCTTTGACAAGTTCGCTTACTTCCGCAATGCGTTTATCAGGAACGATATCAAACGCCATACACGCACCGTTCTGCACACCGTAACGCGTCATATAGCGGAACATATCCCACTCGCTCTCTTCCCCGAGCAGAATTCCGCGCAGGCGTTCGTTCCTGTCAGGCAAAAGAACGCGGAAATCCGCATTTGAGACAAGATATTGTACAAGCTTTACCGTCCGCTCCGCCGCTTCGCCCGCGCCGTCCAGATAGGCAGTGTAAGTTCCGCCCGGGGCTTCCAGAGAAAAAACAGTCTGATCCGTACCGTCCGGGTTTAAATGAACACGCACGCCCGTCTTTTCGTAAATATCTCTCAGGATCTTTTCCAGCTGCGCGAGCGCATGATCCATGTCTCTTTCCCCCATTGGCGTATTGTACCTGTGTACATGGAAAATTATACCATGTCTGTGTGTAAATTACAAGATATTTTTGTAAATCATTCCGACCATGTCCGTTTTTTTCAGATTTGCGGCAACCATGACCGTATTTTATCCCGCCGGCAGACAAGTTTTTTGAGACAGATGCATTGACCTTTTCTTCTTTCCGTGATATAATAAAAGAAAAAATGGGAGATTTTCCTCCCTTCCGGGAGTATGGAACATGAATCAACGCCAATATCCTGCCATGCCGCAGGAGAACACTGACATGGCGCCCGCACAGACGCAACAACAGCCTGTTGCAGGATACCGCGTTCTTGCCGTGATCGCGTTTCTCGTCGCCGTGGGCGGACTGTTCGCGGGACTGCTCGGCAGAATTTTCCCCTGGGTGACCGTCACCGGGTCAGGTCCCCTGGCAGGATCTTTGCTCGGTTATCTCATCGAATACTTTAGAGGAATGTTTGCCGACTTTGCCGCATTCCATGTCGGTCTGTTCTCGGCAGGCGATCTCCTGCCCGTCATAGAGTACGCCGCAGTTGCTCTATTTTGCCTGACGCTGCCCGTCTCGCTTATCCTCATGCTCGTTGCGCTCTTTTCGCGCAAAGGTGCAAAAGGCTGCGCGATTTCTTCCGCCATTTTTGTTTTCCTGAGCAATTCGGCATTCTTCGTTCTCTGGTTCTGCGCGCTCACGCTTGCAGGCTCTGCAATTGCTCTTCCCTCCGTCGGCGGATTTGACATGGGCACGGGCTGCCTTGCCCTCGTGATGCTGCTTGCCCTGTTCGTCGTCGATCTGCTGCAAAAACGTTCGGGAGCATTTCTCGATCTCGGATGCATGCTTTTGCTGTTCGCGACAATTTTCGCGCTCACCTACCCCGGTTCCGTCCTGCTCAAAGCAGACGTCAATTATATGCGACTGGGACAGGATGCTTTTGTCAACGTTACGGCTTTTGTTGCCGCCATGCTTGTCATAATCTCCCTGCTTGCCGCCACGATCCGCATGGGCGCCAAGCGCAGTCATGTCTTTGACAGCATTCTCTATGCGCTTCTTTTTGCCGCAGACTTAGTATTCGTCATCGCCCTGGGCGTACGCTATGGCGCCGCGGAGATCTTCTCCGCAGCGAGCCTTTTGCCCGTCATTCTCGCCATCGTCGCGCCGCTCTCGGCTTTTCTTTTAAAATTGATCGCGGCGATTTGGCAGCACGCAAAGCAAACCCGCACCCGGGAACAGTCCGCCGCTCCTGTCGTACAGCACCAGCCCGCTCCTGCGCCCGCCGCTCCCGCACCCGTTGCCGAGCCGCAGCCGCAGACACAACAGCCTGTCGCGACGCCGGTGTACCCCATGCCCTTCTTTGCGATGCCCATGCCTGTGGCACAACCGCAGCCGGTCTCTGCGCCCGCAGCGGAGCCGATCCCGGCACCGCCGCCCGCCCCCGCAACGGTCGAAGAGGTCCCCGTATCTGCATTTGAGCGGGATATGATCGCATTAGCCAATGCACCCGCAACCGACACTCAAAATACTACAAGTACAACCTATCCCTATGCAGCCGCTTACCAGACGGCGCCTCCGCAGCCGTCCGGAATTACCTCACAGCCTCCTCTGCAACAAGGCGCGCCCTTGCCATCCTATATGGGCATTTCTCAACCTGCCCCCGTCTATGATCCCACGCCCTATATTTATGACGCTTTTATCAGTTCTCTTACACCGCAGGAAAAAAACGAATTCGGGAATCTTTTCATAGACAACCGCCACGGCGATCTGAGTTATCTTCCAGCCTATATTATCGGTGGTGACAATAAGGAATTTTTCAACAAAATATTTGTCTATCTCGGAAAATTCCGCGATCATATCTCTGCGCCCCTGCTCAACAAACTTTATCTTTATGTGAGCAGCCGTTGATTGATCGACAACATGTCAAACGCCGCGCCCGCAGCTCATGCTGCGGGCGCGGCGTTTATGATTCAATTCCTGCGTATCGGGAAAATTGCCCGTCATTGAACACGGACAATGACGCAAATGCCATCTTCTTCGCTGTATGATCGGGACACGGAAAGAGCATCCACCAAAAACAGCCCCCTGCCGCATTCGGAATCCACCTCCGAACAGGCGGGATGTTCGGGCGGACAGAAGCGACTGCCGCTGCGCACACGGATAACGACCTCATCTTCGTGTTTTTCGGCAGTAAACACTGCATGTCCGCCGCCGTGACGAAGCGCATTGACGAGCAGCTCATTTGCGACAAGCTTACAGTCAAAAACCGTATTTTCTGAGACAGCCTGCGCCTCAAGCGCACTGCACATACTTTCGAGCGCCGCTCTGAGCGCCCGGATATCGTCCACATGAAACTTCATTTATCCCACCATCGATTTTTTCAGGATCTCCCGCAGTTTCTGCAAGATCCTGCGTTCCATACGCGAGACGTTCATCTGTGAGATCCCCATTTTCTTCGCCGTTTCCATCTGCGAAAGCTCCTGTACAAAACGGTAATGTACAAGCGAGCGCTCCTCCGGCTCCAAAGTGCGCAGCGCAGAGTCCAACGCATCCCGATCCTCGATATCTTCAAAGACATCGCTGTCAGCGGGAAGGATATCGTGAAGGCTCATACTGTCGCCCTCGCGATCGACGGGCGTATCCAGAGAAACGACACCCCCTGCATCCGAACAGCGCAGAACTTCTTCCTCTGTAACACCAAGCTTTCCCGCAAGTTCCGCCGCTGTCGGCTTTCTTCCCTGCTCGGCAAGAAATTCTTCCGAAGCACGCTTGATCCCCACCCTGAGTTCACTGACTTTACGGGGCAGATGAACGAGACGCGAACGGTCGCGGAAGTAATTCTTGATCTCTCCCGTGATCGTAGGCGTAATAAATGTGGAAAATTTGAGTCCCTTTCTCTCGTCGAAACGGTCTACGCCTCGGATGAGCGCCAAAGATGCAACCTGATAGAGATCGTCATAATCCACGCCGCGTCCGACAAATTTTTTTGCCAACACGGATGCGATATAGAGATATTTTTCGACGATCTGATTGCGCAGCGTAACATCTCCCGTTTCACGATATTTGCGGAACAGTTCTTCTTCGTTCATTCCTGCGACCCGAAAACAAAACTGATACAGCCCTCCGCCTCCTGCATCGTAACGCTTTCGGCAAGGGCATTGAGCAGGGCAAGCGCAATTTCGTCCTCATCGGATAGCGCCACAGACGCGCTTCCGTCTGTTCCCCGCACGCGCACGCAGATCCCCCGCTCGCAATCCGTGAATTGCACGCTGGCAGCCGAAAAACCGCGGCGCATGAGCAAAAGGAGACTCTCCGTAACACATACCTTGCAATCCTCACCGCCGTCATAACTCATCCCTGCGACCGCACAGACCCCCCCGGTCGCAAGCCTGGCAGTGGTCATCATCTCCCGCCTGAGCGGAAGACATAGCGTGAGATATTCTTTCATGCTTCTATCTCCATTATCGTATCGAGCGCGCAAATGACAAACAGCTTTTTCAGCCGCGGCTGAAGCCGTTTCAACCGAAGCGAATGCCCGTCCGTTTTGACGCATTTCAGAAGTTTTACGAATGTACCCAGCGTCGTAGAATCAATAAACGAGAGTTTCTCGCAGTCAAACGTGATGTCCGCAGGTTTCCTGTCATACAGCGATCTGATTTCCGCGTAAAATTCGTCGGCATTTTCTGCCGCGATCTCACCCGAGAGCGCGACGACAATATCGGGAGAGGTCTGAAGTACTTTAATTTCCTGCATAATTTGCCGTGTTCTCCTTATATTAGATAATTGAATCTTTTGTACGGGTTCTACCGGATATGTACCACCTTTTCGGGTGGTTTCAAACACCGATCAAAAAATTTTGGTAAGATCGGGAAGCACCAGATCCGGCGTGTCCGGGAACGAACGCATGGACTGACGCGTCGTCTCTCCGGACAGCACAAGCAACGTCTTCATCCCGCTCCGATTCCCAAATCGAATATCGGTGTGCATCCTGTCTCCGACCATACAGGTACGCGCAGCGGGAACGCGATACTTTTGCCCGATACATTCTCCCATAACGGAATAAGGCTTCCCGCAGATAACATCCGGTCGACGACCGGATGAACGTTCGAACAGTGCAATAAAGGACCCGACATCCGGCATGGAAACGCCGTCCGTCGGACATACATCATCCGGATGCGTCGCGACATACACAGCGCCTGCCGCAAGAAATTCATTGAATCTTTTCATTTTGGCAAAAGTAATCTGTGTATCGTATGCAAGCAGGCAGATTTCCGGCTTTTCCTCGGTAAGACGCACCCCGCATCTGATCAGTTCGGCTCTGACGGCGTCCGTCGCCAAAGCATACACTGCCGCACCCGCATACCGCTTTTCCAAAAACGAAGCCGCTGCGAGCGCAGACGTATATACGTCATCCCCTGTCCCGAATAAGCCGAGACGGGTCAGTTTCTCCTCATATTCCGCGCGTGTCCGCGAAGAATTATTGGTGAGATAAACGAGCTGCTTGCCCATGGTACGCAGCTTATGCAGTGTCTCCCCTACCCCAACGATGGGCGTATCGCTCAGATAGACCGTCCCGTCCAGATCGAGCAAGAATAAATCGGTCGCATTCAGCAATTCTTCTTTGGTCATGTCCGCTCCAAAAGTCCGAAATCACGCAGGACGGCACTTAATCCGTCCGGCGCAAGCTCCGGCAGCCTGCTGAGTTTTTCAAGCGCCGGCGCGGCAGAAAAATGTTCATCCAGTCCGCGCATCGCGGCAAGCTGCGCCTGTTTCGCCGCGCGGAAATGTCGCATCTCTGCAAAAAGTTCGCCGCGGGCGCGTTCCAGATTGAGTGCGCGCGAGGCATATCCCTCTACTGTCGGTACACGAATTGCGGCATAGCTCGTTCCCGCTCTTTTTGCCCGCTCCGTGTAATCCGGCACCGCATACCGCCGCGGAACGCCATGCCCCAAAAAAGCGGCATAGAGGGCGGAAAGCGTGAGATATGCCGTTGCGGCGGGATATCGCTTTTCCGCACAGAGAGAAGCAAACACGACCCCCTCTCCCCGCGGCGCCCCGTCCGCTTCCAACTGACGAAGCCGTGCGTTTAACCTTACGACGGCATCGGGGCTAAGCTCTCCGCGCACAGGCTCCGTGCATTCAAATGTCTTTTCGTAAGCTTGATCGCTCCACGGACGCCGGCAAATCATGCCAAGCGCATGCGCCTCGATCAATGCAAGACGGGAAAGCAGCAATCTCGCATATCCCTCCGAAAGCGTCGTCCGCATCAGAGACATATCTGCAACGGTACAGGCGGGCGCAAGCGGCACCTCAAGCTGATTTCCGTCGATCCGCACCTGCGCACGCGTGTTGAACGCTCCGTCCATGGCGGCATGCCGAGGAAAAACCGTACAGGAAATGCGCCGTACATGAGCAAAAAAACGGGCAGCCTCCAAAGCATCGCGTCCGCCGGAAACAAGAACATGCTGCACTTCAGGCAATGCGAACAATGCGAGAGCGTCTCCTTCCCACAGCATACATACGGTGTTTTCCAACCGCGAAGCCGGAACAAACTGCGAAAAAGCAGCACTGTCTGACAGTACAAGCACACGTCCGCTGCGCTCGGAAAGCGCGCGTTCCATGCCTTCACGCACAGAAGAAAGCATCAGCCCGCCCTCTCCGTCCTCCCCGTCCTCTGCGGGATTTTTCTTTGGTACGGAAAGGTCGAGCCGCATATGGTCTCCTCCCTATGATAAAATAGTATACAGTTGTGAAAGGAGAACGTCGTTTTCTTCGGGCGTTCCCACAGTAATGCGAACAAAATCGCACAAAACAGGCTTCTCCCAGTAGCGGACAAGGATACCCGCCGCCTTCAGCCTAGCATATATTTCTCTGCCGCTCAACTTGGTGCGCCCGGCAAACAGGAAATTGGATCGGCTTTCGGGTACGGTAAATCCCATCCCGAGCAGTTCCCCGCGCAGGCGCTCCCGCTCGGAAACGACGCGCGCCGTCATGCCGCGATAGTACTCCCTGTCTGCGATCGCGGCGGCGCAGACCGCCTCGGCAACCGCGTCTACCGGATAAGAATTGAAACAGTCCTTCATACGGAACAGGCCGTCGATAAGCGCTGCGTTCCCTACGGCATATCCGCAGCGTATCCCTGCCAGAGCATAACTCTTGGAAAATGTTTTGACAACGATGACATTGGAATACTTCTTTGTGAGAGGCACACAACTCTCGCCAAAAAAATCCATATATGCTTCATCCAATATGACAAGCCTATCGGGCACAGAAGAAACAAAATCATCCAGCAGATCCCGCTCGATCCCCACACCCGTGGGCGCATTCGGATTCGCAATATAATATCCCTGACAATCTGCCGCCTGCATCGCGGAAAGGTCAAACGTAAAATCCGCACGAAGCGGCACAATGTTCACCGGAATTCCAAAAAATGCTGCGAAAACCTCATAAAAGGAATAGGTCAGATCTGCAAAGCATGCACCTGCGCCGTCCGCGTCAAAAAAAGCGGGAAAGGAAAGCGCAAGCACCTCGTCCGAACCATTGCCGCAAAATACATTCTCCGGTTCCACACCCTCCTCCAGGGCGATCGCCGCGCGCAATTTCCCCGCATCCGGGCGAGGGTATCTGCGCAGTCCTTCCGTTTCCAGCGCACGAAGCACCTCGGCTACACGCGGCGACGGCGGATAAGGATTCTCATTGGTATTGAGTTTGATATACTTGCGGTCCTGCGGCTGTTCCCCTGCTGTATAAGGGGCGATACCGGAGGCTTTTTTACTCAGAAAGTTCATGCGATTCTCCGCATTCTATTATACTATACGGCAGCGAAAAAGTCAACGGACAAATGTAAATTCCACGGCATTGGCGGCATATCCGACGGCTATCCCGAGAACAAGCATAAATATGACGATGGCAAGCGTCCGTTTCCATGCCCTGATATTGCGGAAAAGCACAAGATATCCGAGTCCGGCATTGACAATAAGCCCCGCAAGACAGCTACCGAACGAGATCCCGCCCATTGCATACACTTCGGCAAGAATGACCGAAGACGCGCAGTTTGGCACCAACCCCAACACTGAACAGATCAACGGCTGATACCAGTATCCCCCGCCTTGCAAAAAGCCCATGACGTTTTCTTCGCCCACCCATGCAAACAGAAGATTGAATATGAGATTCACCAGAAGAATGAACGCCGCTACCTCAAGCGCATGCAGCAACGGCGAGAAGAAGTAGAGCGAGAGCGCGCTCCACTTTCCGTGTTTATGTTCGCATGCGACAAATTCACCCTCATGCTCATGCCCGTGATCGGCCGCATATTCATGTTCGTGTAAATGCGCATGCTCCTCGTCTTCACAGTGTGCGTGACCGTCTGCATGGTCATGCTCTTCCGGAACGGGGATCGGGAGCAGCTTTTCCGCTTCGCCTCTTCTTCTCTTTGCAATAAAATCCGCCAGATAACCGACTCCTGCCCCAAGCACCAATTTGATTCCGCACATTGCGAGAATGGAGAGCGCCTTCTCCGTCCACGGCATCTCCGAAAGAAGCAGGACTAGGAATGCTTCGTCGCTGGTCGCAATAAACACGGCAAGCAGCGTTCCGAGCGTAACATACTTCTTCTCGTACAATTTCGCCGCCATGACGGAAAATCCGCACATGGGGACAAGCCCCGTTGCGCAGCCAACAAGGGGAGCCGCTTTCCCTGAGAGTGCGCCCGATGCACGACCGATGCGGGTGTTATGTTCCATAAGTTCGATCAGAATATACAGAAGCAGCAAAAACGGAAGCAGTTTCAGGGTATCCAGCACAGCTTCCAAAATCGCATCCAGCCACATAAAGGCGCCTCCCCGTTGATTCGTTCGGTCTATTATAATGGAAGGGAATCGTTTTGTCAATTTATTCGGACGCCCCGCGATAAATATCTGCCGACATAACCGTCGGTATTTAATTTGCCAAAAAGATATCCTTCGGTCAATCTTCATCACGAAATTCTTTGTTTTCCGCAAATTTCCGAAGGTTTTATTTTAAAAAAACGCCCGTTTTGCAACGAGCGTTTTTTGTATTGTTCTTTCAGATCATTCCTGCGTTTTGTCTTCAGGATTCTCTTCCGTCTGCGCATCGGATCCCGCAGCCTTTTCTTCGGCCGCCTTACGGCGCGCAGCCATCTTTGCATCGTATTTTGCCTGCTTCTTCATTTCCTTTGTTACGACGCGAGCCGCCTCGATCTGCGCCTGCATTTCCTGAGGTGTAGGAGGAACGAACGCAGCGCCTTCCGCATTCTCGGGAATGACTTCATAGTGCTCATCGCGCTCCAGCATCGTGGACTCGGTATATCCGTCGAACAGGTGAATGTGTTTTGCATCGAACGCAAGTTCAACGATATCATGCAGTTCAACGGGTGCACGCGAAGAGATCTTTGCGATCATCTGCGAAGCATTGTCAACGATGGTATTCTTATCCGTCTCATACTCGAGATCGCAATAGATCTGCGTTTCCGCACCAAGTTTTTCGATGACATCGATACGAGCCTTGACGACGGTATCGGGCGAAGTGGAAATGAACGCCTGATCCTCGTGAATATCCTCGGGACGGACACCAAGCGTGACCGTCTTTCCGGTATTTGCATAGTCTGCAAGATTCTTGATCTTTGCAACCATCGATCTGGGAAGAAGGATCTTATTCCCGCCGATAAAGTTGACATAGACCTTACCGTCCTCTTCGGTAATGGTAGAATTTTTGAAGAAGTTCATCTGAGGCGTGCCGATGAAGCCCGCGACGAAGAGGTTGATGGGATAATCATAGAGATTCTGAGGGGTATCGACCTGCTGCATGAAGCCGTCCTTCATGACGACGATACGGGTACCCATGGTCATTGCCTCGATCTGGTCATGCGTGACGTAGATGAACGTCGTAGCAAGACGGACGTGAAGCTTGGAGATTTCCGTTCTCATCTGTGCACGAAGCTTTGCATCGAGGTTGGAAAGAGGCTCGTCCAAAAGGAATACCTTGGGCTCACGGACGATGGTTCTGCCGAGCGCAACACGCTGACGCTGACCGCCGGAAAGAGCCTTCGGCTTACGGGACAGATAATCGGTAATACCCAGGATCTCAGCCGCAGCCTTGACCTTCTCATCGATAACGTCCTTGGGCACTTTGCGCAGCTTCAGACCGAACGCCATGTTCTCATAGACGGACATGTGAGGATAAAGCGCATAGTTCTGGAAGACCATTGCAATATCTCTGTCCTTGGGAACGACGTCGTTGACCAGTTTGCCGTCGATATAGAGTTCGCCCGAAGAGATCTCTTCAAGCCCGGCGATCATACGCAGCGTCGTAGACTTGCCGCAGCCCGAAGGACCGACGAAGACGATGAATTCCTTGTCACGGATATCGAGGCAGAAATTGAACACCGCCTGGTTTCCGCCGGGATAAACTTTGTTGATGTTTTTGAGCAACAGACCTGACATAATTTCCTCCTGATCATAATTTCAAACAGATCGTATTTATTCTACACGATTTTCTCTCATTTTGCAATGGACAAACAACACAAAATACTATGACGGAATTGTATAATTTGCACAAAAAAAATGATCTGTTTTTCTGTACGGAAGCGGCGGCAGACCGAAACGGTCTGCCGCCGCAAAAATTAGCGCTATCTGCAAAAATCAAGCAGATTTTTTGTAAATTAGTTTTGGCTTTTCGCCGTTCACGACACAATCGCGCGTAATAATGACTTCTTCGACGTTTTGCGTCGAGGGTATATCGTACATGACGTCCGTCATCAGGCTCTCAATGATGGTACGAAGCCCTCTCGCACCCGTCTTGAGCCGAATCGCCGTGCTGGCGATCTCGCGCACCGCGCCTTCCTCCACCGTCAGCTTTACGCCGTCCATGCCGACAAGTTTCTGATACTGCTTGATGATGGCATTCCTCGGTTCAGTCAGGATACTGACCAGCGCGTCCTCATCGAGCGGCTGAAGGGATACGACAATGGGCACACGCCCGACAAATTCGGGAATCAGCCCGAACTTGGTAAGATCCTGCGGCTTGACATCGTCCAAAAGGGTATAGTCCACTTCGTTTTCGCCCATCTTGACCTTGCCGCCAAAACCGAGGCCGGAGTCATCCTTGCGCGCTCCGACGATCCTGTCCAATCCGACAAACGCACCGCCGCAGATGAAGAGGATATTCGTCGTATCGATGCGCATGCAGTCCTGCTGCGGGTGCTTTCTGCCCCCCTGCGGAGGCACGTTTGCGACCGTACTCTCGATGATCTTCAGAAGCGCCTGTTGTACGCCCTCGCCCGACACGTCGCGCGTGATCGAGACATTCTCCCCTTTTCTTGCGATCTTATCGATCTCATCGATATAGATGATGCCCCGCTGAGCGCGCTCGATATCGTAATCGGCGTTCTGTATCAGTTTCAGGAGAATGTTTTCGACGTCCTCGCCGACATAACCGGCCTCAGTCAGCGTGGTCGCATCGCAGGTCGCGAAAGGAACGTTGAGAATACGCGCAAGCGTCCTGGCAAGCAACGTCTTGCCGCTGCCGGTGGGACCGAGCAGCAGAATGTTGCTCTTTTCGATTTCAACGTCATCGTCCTCTTTTTTCTCCCCCGTGAGCTGGGAGTTGATACGCTTATAATGATTGTAAACGGCAACGGAAAGAACACGCTTTGCCTTATCCTGTCCGATAATATAACGGTCAAGCTCCTCCTTGATCTCGGCAGGCTTTTTCAGTTCCACCTTCTCCGCAGTCTCATTGGAAGGCATCTTGGCAAGCATGTCGCGGCACAGTTCCACACATTCGTCACAAATGCACACGCCGTCCGGACCGGCAATAAGCTTTTTGACCTTAGCCTTCTCCTTTCCGCAGAAAGAACAATATTGTTCGTATTTTGACATAAAAAACTCCTAAAACGTTCACGAATTTTCTCACGCAAAGGCGTGACAAAATTCCGTGATTTGAGAGGGCGGTCGCGGGTACGCCGCTTCGCGGCTGACCGCACCTCCCTCTCTTTGTGCGAGAAAGGGCTTACAAAATAGCCTCGCACAAATTCACACCCTCCCCCATGCTGCGTCAGCAGCAAACAGGGGCATACTGCGGAGGGAAACCCTCCTTGTATCTGTGATCATAGCAAAAGACGTGGCATTCTGGCTCCCCTGACTTTGTTAGGGAAAACAATGGTACTTGCCCTCTTTGCGCAAGGGAGGGTGTCCCAAAGGGACAGGGGAGTCGGTCAAAGGCAAACCCCTCCGTCTGCTTCGTAGCCACCTCCCCTAAAACTCCGTTTCAGGGGAGGCAAGAATAGGCAGCGTCCTTGCTATCCGATTACGGGAAAAGGCGTCTCTGCATTATGCCTTTTTCGTCGCCGCAAACTTTGCTTTCAGGACTTTGCGCAAGCGCAAAGTCCAACCATGCGCCGTTGCGGCTCCTCTTCACAAAAATAGTTTCTCTGAAAATATTTTTGTGAGAAATATGGTAAATTTAATTTGCGCGTCCAGCGCTTCTGCAGAAAAGTGAATGCGCGGGCGCTAACTGTTGCAATTGCCCGCGCAGAGGAAATCCGAACACAAAGCCGCAGGCAACTGTTGGGTTTTCCTCAAGCTCACGAGATTTCTTTTCGTCAGTTCGAAAAGAAATCTGTGAACCCCTCTCATCTCTTTTCGTACACTCTATCGATGAGCCCGTACGCGAGCGCCTCGTCCGCCGTGAGATAGTTGTCGCGATCGGTGTCGCGCTCGATGACGTCCACAGGCTTGCCCGTGTTCGCCGCGAGAATGCGGTTCATTTTTGCCTTGATGCGCAGGATGTGTTCTGCCTGGATCTTGATGTCGCTCGCCTGCCCCTGCGCGCCGCCAAGAGGCTGATGGATCATGATCTCACTGTTCTTGAGCGCGTAGCGCTTGCCCTTTGCGCCCGCCGCGAGCAGGAACGCACCCATAGACGCGGCAAGCCCGATGCAGATGGTGGACACGTCGCACTTGATATAGTTCATCGTGTCATAGATCGCCATGCCCGCGGAGACCGAGCCGCCGGGACTGTTGATATACAGGCTGACATCTTTGGTGGGATCCTTCCCCTCCAGGTAAATGAGCTGCGCGACGACGGTATTTGCGACCGCATCGTCGATCTCGCCGCTCAAGAAGATGATCCTGTCCTCCAGAAGGCGGGAATACAGATCATAGCTGCGCTCCCCGCCCGAGGTACGCTCGACAACGTAGGGAATGAGGACGTTTTTTTCCATTCTGCTTATTTCGCCTCCGCGACCATTTCGTTATTTGCCTGCAGGTAGTCGAAGAGCTTGGTCACCTTGATATCGCCCTCGATATACTCGAGCTGACGGGGATCCATGTTCTTCTTGTATTCCTCTGCCTCTTTGCCGACGCTTGCCGCCTGCTCGGCGACCTTCGCATCGA
>JAGHIT010000072.1 GCA_017887095.1 Clostridia bacterium
CTCGACGGATAGGTATAAGGTACGTTCCCCGCGCCCAAATGCACGGTCGTCTGATAGAAGGACGTAGGCTCGAACGACGAAGGCTGATCTGCATAGATAGGCGCACTGCTGTAAGGATACACGATATCTGCACGATTCTTCATGTCAAACACCGACTGCGCAAAATAAGAGAGACCTTCTACCCCTTTAATATCATAATTCAATGCCTTAGGAGCGCTTGTATACTGCGTGAATTCGCGCAGCGACTCATCGGTATAGAGAAACTGCAAAAAGTCGAGTGCGAGATCCTTTTCGACGCCCGTAACGTTGCCGCGGATGAACGCGCCCGACATGAGCGAGTCGGTAAGCGTAACTTTGTCTCCAACTTCCTTCTCCGTTGCCTTGGGATAGGGCATCAGAGCGAACCTTCTGTTCTCACGGCTGAACACCTCACCGTACTGTTTTTCGGCGACGTTGAAATAGTTCATGTCCGCGCATTCGTTTTCCCAGAAGGAGCCTTCGATGATCATGCCGATATCCTGTTCGGTGGAACTCGGGCGGGAGTTGATAAAGTTTTTCTGTGCGTCCGTATGGCTCAGCGTTCCCATCGATCCGGATGCGATATATTTGCTCTGTAAGAGCTGCTCGGCAAACGTCAGAGAATAGTATTTGCCCGCCTGCTTGGCAAGAAGATAGCCGTTGTTGGGCGAGATGTCAACGCCGGTCCCCTCTTCAGCGTCGTTCATGAACGTGATCTTCCCGTCCTGTCCGATCGATTTGACCAAATTGTATGCAGTGCCGTCGAACGTGAAATTGAGCATCGCGTCGTCAAGTCCCTCGTAATCCAGCGCGAGCGCCGCCAAAAAGTCGGTGAAATACGCCTGATTGCTGCCCGACCAGATAACGGGCTTGATCCCCTGCTCGACCATTCTGTCGCAGAGTTTGAAGAAATCCTCATATGTTGCGGGCAACCCATCATCATACGAGCCGCTCTGTCCGTCAGGCCCTGCGGAAGGTGAATCATCTTTCGACGTGATGAAGCCGTCATTCCCGTTGTTTTCATTGGCGGAAAAATAAAGCAGTTCATTCTCAAAAAGATCGACATCATAGACGATCCCGCGGAAGGACTGATAATGCGGGAGAACGTAACATTCGATGTTTTCGCCGCTACCGAGAACAAAATAATCCTGCTGCTCCTTTGTCATCTTGTCCTTAATGGACCTCGTTTCCCCGTATTCCGTAAGAGGATCTTTGATGATACTCGAAAGATCGAGCACCTTACCGCTGTCGGCGTAGTCGCTCGCATAGACATACTCCGTGAAGAAGATGGCGTCGCGGCTGCTTTCGATGTTTGCAAGCGTATCCTTCCCGCCCGTCTTACTGTTATCGATCCAGATTTGAACGCCCTTTTTCCCTTCCTCATAGACGTCATCCTTGTGGAGTTCTTCATAGCGCTTTGCGGCAGCTTTCAGCCACCGCTCACCGAATCCGCCGTTGAAATTGCTGACGAACAGCGTTGTTCTGTTATTGTCGATCGTGGTGGCAAGCCCGAATTCATCATCACCTCCGCCGCCCGGCCGTTCGGACGAAGGCGTACACCCGCCCAATGCGAACAGAGCCGAAAACAGGCAAGCCGTAATGATCGCCAAAAGTTTTTTCTTCATTTTGAACCTCTCCTTATCTGGTTTTATTTTTCGCCGATATTCCGCCTGAACGAAATACCCGCATTCATCCCAATGTGATTAACGAACTTCAACTACTTCCCCGCCGTGCACACGCGACTCTTCTGCAGCAAATCCCATCATATGACTCATGACCGAATGATCAATGGATGTGAGGCACAAAGAATTACGATTTCCTTCCAGGTCGTTGACAACGTCCTCTACAAGCTTTTCATCTCCTCCGCCATGACCGCCAAACGTTTCACCTACGGTGACATGAAGTTCCTTCGGCTCCTGCCCGTAGATCTCATAGCGGATGATGTTATCGAGCATACTTGCCTCGATAAAGCCCTTCGTCGCATGGACGCGGATGGTGCGGATGCCGCCCTCGCAGAACGCCGTCATAGTGAGCTGCGCCGTGACGCCGCCCTCGAAGAGCATATTCACCACCTGATGATCGACGACGTCGTTATCGCACTTGAAAACGCACCGCGCATACGGATTGCTCTCCTTGCTAAAGCATTCGACGATCGCCTGCTTGTCCTCCCCGTCGCCGAGGTACTGTCCCGAAGCAAACGCGAATGCGGGATATTTGGTGTAGAATTTTAGACAGTTATAGACACAGGTATCTTTCAATTTGCAATTGTAACAGTAATCCCCGCTTTCTGCAGGCGCGTGATCGCGGTTATAGTAGTAAAGTGAGCCGAACGAAGAGACCTTTTCGCACTTTTTATCAATAAGCCATGCGAACAGATCGAGATCGTGGCAGCACTTTGCAACGATCATCGGGGAAGTATCTTCACTCCTGCGCCAGTTGCCGCGGACATAGCTGTGCGCCTGATGCCACCAACCGACATGCTCCGTCTGCGAAATGGTGACGACTTCGCCGAATGCACCGCTCGCGAGCATCTCCTTAATGGAAGTGTAAATGGGCGCATAGCGCAGAACATGGCAGACGTATACCTTTCGCTCCAACTCCTTTGCAAGCGCGGCGATCTCGCGGCATTGCTGCTCCGTCTGCGCAATGGGTTTTTCCAACAGAAGGTGATAGCCGAGCCGCATCGCCCTGACCGCCTGCTCGTAATGAGCGCTGTCCATTGACGCAATGATGGCAAGATCGGCGATCCTTCCCTTTGCAAAGAGCGCGTTGGCATCGGAAAAGAGCTGCTCGTCTTTCAAATCGTAATTTTTTTTCGCAAGGTCGAGTTTGCACTGCCGCGTATCACAAAGAGCAACGAGATTCGCCCTCCCTAATTTGCGCAGACAATCCGCATAAAATTTCCCTCTCTGACCGTAACCGATCAATATGTAATTCAACACAGTTTCTCTCCTTTTTCTCTCTGATTTCTGTTGAGCAGATGAATTATCAAACGAAATGCAACGCATCGTGAGACTTTCCCTGACCCCCGACTTTGATCTTACGCGTTTTTCCTTACAGGCGCAGGTTATACGCGGGGGCGGAGTTCCTTCATCCAATCACAAACTTCCATATTAGTCATGCACGTTACACCACGCAGCGATGCAATACGGGCGAAAACAGCTTCCGCGCGGTTCCAGCCGTCGGAGCGGTCCAGTTCGAACGAATGACCCCAGATATACAGGAGGCAATCTTCTTTGGCGGCGTCAAACCGGTCGATGAGTTCGTCTA
>JAGHIT010000073.1 GCA_017887095.1 Clostridia bacterium
ACATGCCCTCCACGTCCGCCGCGTTCTTGGAGCAGTAGTGCGTGAGTTTTTGGATAATGCGGGGCGGGCATGCCCTGTTCGTACAGAAGAGGTTTGCCCCCACTTCGAGCGTGGGCGCGCCGCACGCAGGACAGACGGCGGGCTTTGAGACGGGCACGCTGCCCTCGGCATGGGAGACCGCGCCCAGAATTTCGGGGATGACCTCGTTGGAGCGGCGCACCAATACGCGCGAGCCGACTTTGACGTCCTTGCGCGTTAAGTCGCCGTAGTTGTTGAGGGTGGCGCGGCGGACGGTCGCGCCCGCAAGCTCCACGGGCGTGATGCGCGCGAGCGGCGTGAGCTTGCCCGTCCTGCCCACCTGCCACAACACTTCCTCGACGGTCGCCTCTGCCTCCTCCGCTTCAAACTTGTAGGCGATCGCCCAGCGGGGGAATTTATCGGTATAGCCCATCTTGCGGCGGACGCTCTCCTCGTTGGTCTTGACGACCGCGCCGTCCGTCAAAATATCCAGCTTCTTGCGCTCGACTTCGATCTCGTCGATGGCGCTTTGGACTTCCTCCGCCGTTTTGCACACTCGAAGATAGGGAAAGGTCTCAAACCCCCACGCTTTGAGTTTTTCAAGCGCTTCCGTCTGCGAGGAGACGGGCGATTCGCTCATGTAGTTGATGTCGTAAAAAACGATCTCGGGATGACGGGACGCCGTCACCTTGGGATCGAGGTTGCGGATCGCCCCAGCCGCCGCGTTGCGCGCGTTCTTCAAAGGTTCGTCGGGATGCGCCGCGTTGTATTTTTCCAGTACGGACAGGCGGATGATCGCCTCGCCGCGCACCTCGATCGTGCCCTTGTAGGGAATGGCGAGCGGGAAACTGTGCAGGGTGAGCGCCTGCGCGGTGACATCCTCGCCCTCCCTGCCGTTGCCGCGCGTCGCGGCGCGCACGAACGCGCCGTTCTCGTAGGTGAGGCACATGGTCAGCCCGTCAAACTTGTATTCGACGGTAAACGCAGCGTTGGGGTCCACCTTGTGCACGCGCGTCAAGAAGGCGTCAAGCTCATCCTCCGTGACAGCCTTATCCAGGCTGAACAGGGGCGCAATGTGCGTATGCCGCGCAAACCCCTTGACCGGCTCGCCGCCCACGCGGCGGGTAGGAGAATCGGGCAGAACGGTGCCCGTTTCGCGCTCCAGCTCCCGAAGTTCGTCGTAGAGCGCGTCGTACTCCCTGTCCGAAACGCTGGGCGCGTCCTGCACATAGTATTCGTACGCCCAGCGGTTGAGCGTATCCACAAGATAGCGCATTCTGTCCATAGCTTACTCCAATACTTCAAGGGGCGCGAGCGCCGCCGCCAGGTCCTTATTGCCCGCCTGTTCGAATTTGACGGTCACAATGACGTTGCCGCCCGTTCCGCGCATCGCCGTGACGACGCCGTCTCCGAAGCGCGCGTGCCGCACCCTTGTGCCGACTGCAAACTTGGACGTGTCCTTGCGCGGCTGGGTAGGCGCGGCGGTTTTGCCCGCATTGCCGAAGCGCACGCTGCCGCCCGCAGCGGGACGGGAACCCGACCCGAAGGTGGGCAGATCCTGCGCGCCCTGCATGCTGCGCGCGCTGCCCGACGGCATACTCTGTGCAGCGCGTCCGCCGTAGGAATTGCTGCCATAGTATGAGGCACCCATGTCCGCATAGGACGAACCATGCCCCGCGCCGTAGCCGGGCGTATAGCCGACCCTGCCTGCGCCGTAACCCGTACGCCCCGCTCCGTACGAACCCACGTACGAGCCGGAGTAGCGCGAACCGTAGCCGTACCCGTTGAAGCGCTCCGACTCGGCAGGGATCTCCAGCTCGTCCTCCAGTTCGCGGATAAAGCGGGAGCGCATGGTCGGCTCACGGTGACCGTAGAGATAGCGGCTCTTCGAGCGGGTGAGCCAAAGTTTTTCCTTGGCGCGGGTGATCGCGACGTACATGAGCCGCCGCTCCTCCTCCATAGAGGCGGGGTCGTCGTTCGCGCGCTTGGTTGGCATGATGTCCTCCTCCAGCCCGACGACGAACACGCACTTAAATTCCAGCCCCTTGACAGCGTGAATGGTCGCGATCGTGATATACTCGCTCTCGTCCATCTCGTCCGTGTCCGAATAGAGCGTGATCTGCTGCAGATAATCGGAGAGCGACGCTTCGGGATTCATGCGCACGAACTCGTCCACCGAATTGAGAAATTCGTCGATATTGGCGCGCTTGGTGACTGACTCATCCGAATTGTCCGCGTATTGTTCGCGCATGCCCGAGGTCTCCACAAGACGATGTACAAAGTCGTCCACCGCCATGGTCTGCGCGTCGAGTACGATTTCCTTTAAATACTTGCCGAAGGCGCGCAGTTTTTCGCGCGTGCCGCCGTTGACGCCCAGCTTGTCGCAGTCGAGCACCGCGTCAAAGAGCGGCACGTCCTCGCGCTCGGCATAGTCGAAGAGGGTCTGTACCGTCTTTTCGCCGATGCCGCGGCGGGGCACGTTGATGATGCGCGCGACCGCCTCGCTGTCAAAGGGGTTGCCCGCGACGCGCAGGTAGGCGAGGATATCCTTGATCTCCTTGCGCTCGAAGAACTTAAAGCCGCCGAACACCTTATAGGGAATGCCGTACTTGGTGAACTCCTGCTCGAAGGAGCGGGTCAGGGCATTGATGCGCATGAGCACGGCGAAATCGGAGGGCTTATAGCCGCGGCGGGCGAGCTCCGCGATCTGACGGGCGACGTAGAGCGCCTCCCCCGCCTCCTCGTCCGCCTCGTAATAGACGGGCCTGTCGCCTTCGGGGTTGTCGGTGTGCAGCTGCTTGCCCTTGCGGTGGGCGTTGTGCGCAATCGAGGCGTTTGCAAGGGACAAAATCGCCTTGGTCGAGCGGTAATTCTGCTGCAATTTGTAGATCTTGGCATTGGGATAAACGCGCTCAAACCCCAAGATATTTTCGATCTTCGCGCCCCGCCAGCCGTAGATGGACTGATCGTCGTCGCCTACGACAAAGAGATTGCCGTGGACGGTCGCGAGGCACTTGACGATCTCAAACTGCACGGCGTTGGTGTCCTGAAACTCGTCCACGTGGACATAGCGGAACCTGCCCGAGAGATACTCGCACGCCTCCTTGTCCTCCTTGAGAAGGGCGAGCGCCTCGGTGAGGAGGTCGTCAAAATCCAACGCATTATACGCCTTGAGGTGCGCATCGTACTTTTCGTACACTTTGACCGCCGCATCGATGTTGCGCTCGAGGCGGTAACGCAGCCCGTACTCCCTGGGCGAAAGCCCCAGCATCTTGGCGTTGGAGATGTGCCACTTGACCGACTTCAGCTGCCCGTCCTCGTCCTCGAATCCGCACTCCTTGAACGCCTGTTTGATGACGGCGGAGCGCTCCTGCTCGGAATAGATGGAGAAGTTCGCGGAGAGCCCGCGTTTTTCGGCGAACATGCGCAAAATCTTGACGCACATGGAGTGAATGGTGCACACCCACATGCGGGAGACGTCCGTCATCGCGTCCAGGCGCTCGCGCATCTCGTTTGCCGCCTTGTTGGTGAAGGTGATGGCGAGAATATTCTCCGCGGGCACCCCTTTTTCGGTGATGAGATAGGAAATGCGGGAGGTGAGCACGCGCGTCTTGCCGCTCCCCGCGCCCGCCAAAACCAAAACTGCGCCCTCGGTATCCATGACGGGCGCAAGCTGTTCTTCGTTGAGCAGTGAAAGTTCTTCCATAACCCTGCCATTATATCATAAGCGGGAAAAAATGACAAGTTTTTGCACCGCCCGCAGACGAAATGCCCAAAGCATCTTGCAAACGCGCAAGCCGTATGATATACTCCTGACAAGGAGGCACAGCCATGAAGTTCATCGACTCCCCGAAAAAACGTCTGACATGGTATTCCCTCAATTATTTCTATGTGACGACCATCGCCGTCGTCCTGACAAACATTCTGCTTTACGCTCTGCATGGCACCAGCACATGGCTGTTTGAATACGGAAACGAATCTGTGATCTGGGAACGCTCCTTTGACTTTGCACACATCTGGCGCTGTTTTCTCAACAATTTCGGTCACGGAACATGGCAGCACGCACTGCTCAACATGCTGTGTTTTTTCGTGGTCGGACTGTATCTGGAGCGCAAGACGGGCAGTCTGGGACTATTGGGACTCGTCCTTTCCTTTGCCGTGCTTGAGGGCTGTGTCTGCGCCGCCGCCAAAGGAGATTTTTACTTCTATGGCTATTCGGGCGTCAACTATGCGTTCTATGCCTATGTCATCATCGACTACCTGTTCTCGCTCACGAAATCGCGGCGCAACAAAACCGATCTCATCTTCGGCGGCATCGTCATCGCGCTCATCTACTTCGCAATGTGCTTCAGCGGCGGCACCTCGACCGTCTCGTTTGCGCCCTATCCCTATGACCTTCTGCATAACTTAGGGCACGGGACGGGCTTCTTTACCGGAACGATCGTCGCGCTTCTCGTGCAGATCCCGCTGACACTCGCCCATAAAAGAGCTGCTTAGCTGCGTTTCCCCTGTTCGAACTCGTACTCCTTTTTGAAGCGCTTGAGCGCCTCCAAGTATCGCTCGGAAAGCTCCAGGGTGTAGCGCTGTTTTTCCTCGTAGGTGAGCGTGGCATAGTATTTCTGATCGGTGAGCCTGCCGATCGCATCCGACACTTCCCCCTCCTCCAAGAGCATCTTTTTGACTTTGAGGTAAAATTCATCGGGCGTTTCGCCGCGGATGTGCCCCGCGACTTTGCCGACGAAGTAGCGCTCCATCTTGCTCTCGGAAATGCCCTGTTCGCGCGCGGACTTTCGACGGGCGTCAAGTTCCTCTTCGCAGTGCTCCCAAAACCCCTTCTTCATGCGTGACTTCGCCTCTTTTGCAAGCATCTTCAGCGTCCGTTCCATAAAGCATCTCCTTTCGACACGAAATAATAAAAATTGCAAAAAAAATCCGTAACCTGCGTTACGGATCTTTTGTTAGTTTCTGCTTCTCTTGCGTGCGGCTTCCGCCTTCTTACGCTTTTTCACCGAAGGCTTCTCGTAGAACTCTTTCTTGCGAAGGTCTCCGATGATGCCGTCGCGCGAGCACTTTCTCTTGAAGCGACGAAGCGCGCTCTCCAAGTTCTCGTTATCACCGACTTTGATCGTGGACATATACTACCCTCCTTCGCCGCAGCACTTACTTGCACTTTCATGCTCGGATATTATAGCAAAATCGCGCGCGCCTGTCAAATTATTTTACGGTGGCAGAGGAAAATTTTTCTATTCCGACAAACGCTCCAACGTTCTGACAAATTCCAGCGCGTTTGCCGTATAATAGTCCGCGCCGATCGCCTTCGCAGTCTCCTCGTTCAGCACCGCGCCGCCGACAAAGATCTTCGCCGGAACGCCCGCTGACCTGAGCGCCGCGATCGTCTCCTCCATGCTCCTGACGGTCGTCGTCATCAGAGCGGACAGCCCGACGGCGAGCGGCTGAATGCGCAGCGCCGCTTCGACGATGCGCTCGGGAGGCGTATCCTTTCCGAGGTCGACCACCTCGAAACCGTACGACTCGGTGACGACCTTAACGATATTCTTGCCGATATCGTGAACGTCCCCCTTGACGGTGGCGAGCACGACCTTCCCCCTGCCCCCTTCCTTTTTCTCCAGACGGCTGCCGACGACGGCGAACGCCTCCTTTGCCGCCTCCGCCGAAGCGATGAGCTGGGGCAGGAAGAGCTTTCCCTGCTCGTAGAGCGCGCCCACTTCCTCGAGCGCCTTGACGAGAATGTCGTTTACAACCGCAAGCGGCGGTCTTTGGGCAAGTTCCGCATCCGTGAGGGCGCGCGCGTCCCCTTTTAAGCCCCGCTTGACGCACTCATACAGGTCGGCGGCAGGCGTCGTCCCCTCCCTTCTGACGGCAGCTGTCGTCTGCGCGGCGGGCGTGAAGTCGCGGTAGGCTTCAATATACTCCGCCGCCCCTTCGTCGACATTCGCAAGCACATTGTAGGCGCGCACGGCGCCCGTCATCTCGCCGTCCAGAGGGTTGAGGATGGGCATGTTCAGCCCGCTTGTCATAGCCATCGCCAAAAAGGTCTTGTTGAGCAGCGGGCGGTTGGGCAGCCCGAAGGAGACGTTGGAGACGCCGAGCGCCGTCTTTACGCCCAGTGTGCGCACCATGGAGAGCGCGCGCACCGTCTCCGAAACGAGCGCCTGTTCTGCGGACGCCGTTAAAACGAGAGTATCGATCATCACTTTGCGGCGGGGAATTCCGTATTCCTCGGCGCGCCTGACGATGCGCTGTGCGATCGCAAAGCGTTCCTGAGCCGTGCGCGGCACGCCGCGGCTGTCCATCGTCAGCCCCAGAACGACCGCGCCGTACTTTTTCGCGATCGGAAAGACGCGCGCCATAACCTCCTCCTCGCCGTTGACGCTGTTGATGAGGGGCACGCCGTTATACTGCCGCACGCCCGCCTCGATGGCGGCTGCATCCGAGGAGTCGATCTGCAGCGGCAGGTCGCAGTACTCCTGCACGGCGCGCACGGCGCGGCGCATGACGGCGGGCTCGTCGATCTTGGGAATGCCCACGTTGAGATCTAAAAGGTCCGCGCCCGCCTCCTCCTGTCGGAGCGCCTCGGAGACGAGGTAGTCGTAGTTCTCGGCGGCGAGCGCCTCTTTTAATGCCTTTTTGCCCGTCGGGTTCATGCGTTCGCCGCAAATTTTCACGTTCTCGATCGCGACCAGTTTGGTCGCCGAAGTGACGATCGTCCCCTTCTGCGCGCTGCGGACGGGCACGGCGCGCCCCTTGCACGAGGAAATGCGGCGAATGAAGTCGGGCGTCGTGCCGCAGCAGCCGCCGATGACGGAGACGCCCATGGCGACAAATTGCTCCGTCCAGGCGGCGAACTCGTCCTCTGAAAGGTCGTACACCGTCTTCCCGCCCACGAGGCGCGGAAGGCCCCTGTTGGGCTGGACGATGACGGGAAGTTCGGTCGCCGCCAACAGCCTCCGGACGATGGGCGCAAATTCCTTGGGTCCAAGCGAACAGTTGACGCCCAGCGCTTCCACGCCCAGCCCCTCTAAAAGCTCGGCGACGATCTCGGGCGTGGAGCCGGTCAGCGTGCGGCCGCTCCCGTCAAAGGTCGCCGTCGCAAACACGGGCCTATCCGTGTGCTCTTTGAGGGCGAGCACGCACGCCTTGAGTTCGTACAGATCGGAGAAGGTCTCCACGATATAGCCGTCCACCATGTCGCGGGTGAGATCGGCAACCTCGGCAAAGGCAGAATATGCCTCGTCAAAGGTGAGCGTCCCCACGGGGGCGAGCAGGGCGCCCGTCGGCCCGACGTCGAAAAAGACGGGTTTTCCCGCCGCGCGCGCGTTTTCCACTGCCGCCCGCGCGAGGTCAGCAAGGGCATAGGAACCGCGATACTTGACCGCGTTCAGCCCGAAGGAGTTTGCCGTGATGATGTCCGCGCCCGCCTCGGCGTACGCTTTGTGAATGGCGCGCACCGCTTCGGGATGGGTGAGATTGAGTTCTTCGGGCACGGCTTCGCCCAGCCCCAGCCGTTCAAGCTCGCTGCCGAAGCCGCCGTCCAGTAAAATTACCTGTTTTCCGAGCGGAAGCATGTCGTTCCCTCCTTTAAGTAGACGCAGCTTTTGAAAAGCATGCAGTCTCCGCACGTCTTATGCGCCCTTTTCCCGATGCCGACGATGCCCGCCATGGACTTCTGCGGCGCCATCAGCCCCGAGGGCAGCAGCTGCATACCGATTTTTTCGGGGTGAAGCTCGTGAAAAATGGGCGCAAGGTCTGCAATCGAACTGCCGCCGTACCCGGGGCAGAAGCGATAGGTGCGTATCTCGCCGAAGCGCTCCTCCCACCCGTCGCCCTCGTGCTCCACGAGCGCGCTCGCGCAGGCATCCAGCACGACGGCGCGTGCGGCATCGGTGCGCATGAGCACGCGGACGCGGCGCTCGACCTCGGCGCCCAGCGTCATGGCGACCAGCGCATAGCCCGTACAGCCCGCCAGAAACTGCGTATATGGCTGCTTTGCAAGAAATGCAAGCGGCGCAGTGTATTCCTTCCCGATGGCGCGAAAGCGGGCGAGGCGCATGGCTTCCGCGAGGCACTCCTCCACGAGGGCGAGCGTCCCCTTGTCCGGCGCGCCGCGCACGCCGAGGTAGGAACAGGCGCTCTTATACAGATCAGAAGAGTTCATCAAAGACCTTTTCCAGCCGCGAACGGACGGCGCGCGCCGTATTCGCGTTGTTCATGACATACAGATGCACCCCGGGCGCGCCCATTGCGATCAGGTCGATGATCTGATAGACGGCGTAGTTCAGTCCGATCTCCTCCATGACGGCGGGATGCTCGGCGTAAATTTCGATCATGTTGCGGAAGTTGAGCGGAATGGCGCTGCCGCACATCTCCTTGATCCTGCGAATATTCTTGGGGTTGACCAGAGGCATGATCCCCGGAATAATGGGCGAAACGATGCCGATGCGGCGCGCCTCGTTGACCAGGCGGTAATAGTAGGTATTGTCGTAAAAGAGCTGCGTGATGAAGAAGGTCGCGCCGCACTCCTCCTTCTTCTTCATGTTGACGAGGTCGGCATACAGCGACGCGCACTCGACGTGCCCCTCCGGGTAGCACGCCGCTCCCAGCGTGAAGTGATAGGGCGCAAGATATTCGGCGAGATCTGTCGCATGCGCAAAGTACTTGCAGTACTCCGCTTCGTACCCGACGGGCTTATCCCCGCGCAGGCACAGGACATTTTCAATGCCCCGATCTTTGAGCGTACGGGCGAGTTCGTCCACCGTCTCGGGCGAGGAAGGCCCGCCCGTGATATGCGCGAGTGCGTTTATGTGGGCGCTGTTCTGAATGTAGTCGGCGATCTCCACCGTGTTTTTGGAATTGGAGCCGCCCGCGCCGTACGTCACGCTGATGAAGTCGGGGCGAAGCCCGGCAAGTTCATCGATGGTCGCAAGCAGCTTCTCCTTGCCCTCGCCACCCTTCTTGGGCGGGAATACCTCAAAGGAGAGCGTGCGCTTGTGTTTCAGAATTTCGTCGATCCTCATGCTGTCACCGTCTTTTGTCGATTGTTATGCCAATTATAATATATCAGCGGGAAAAAGTCAAACTTTTGGGCGCGCCCGCGGCAGTCTCCGCGGGCGCGCCCCATAAAACAGGCGATATTCTCTCCACAGGCGTTATTCTCTCCTTAATTGAAAAATTGCGGGCGTCCTGCGGAAGAATGCCGCAGGACGCCCGTCCATCACCCAAAGTTTATCACTTTCCGCTGTCGCCGTAATTGGACAGCACGCGCGCGGAGGGATCGTTGACGTTGCACCCCTCCCACTGCTTGTTTGGCATCCAGAAATCGGCGATCATCTTCGCCTGCCCGGGATAGTACTTTTCAAAGATCTCGCGGTACAGAAGCGATTCTTTTGTAAAGGGCTTGGCGTGATAGGCATATTTTTGCGCGATCGTCTCCCAGTCGTCGCTGTATTTCTCCTCGGCGTACGCCTTTAAGTCGTCCACCATGGAATGCCCCACCGCATCGGAGAATGCCGCTTTCTCGCGGAAGAGGATATCGCGTGGAAGATAGTCCCCCTCCTCAAAGGCGTGACGCAGCAGATACTTGCCCTTACCGTAGACGTTCATCTTCATGGCAGGGTCGACCGCCATGACGTATGTGACAAAGTCGAGATCGCCGAACGGAACGCGCGCCTCCATCGAATTGACGGAGATGCAGCGGTCGGCACGCAGCACGTCGTACATGTGCAGCTCCCGGACGCGCTTTTCCGACTCCTTTTGAAACTCCACGGGCGAGGGCGCGAAGTCGGTATATTTATAGCCGAACAGCTCGTCGGAGATCTCTCCCGTCAGCAGCACGCGCACATTGGTGGAGAGATGGATCTGACGGCATAGAAGATACATGCCCATACTGGCGCGGATGGTCGTAATGTCATATGTGCCAAGCGATTTGATGACAAACTCCAGCGACTCCAGCACGTC
>JAGHIT010000074.1 GCA_017887095.1 Clostridia bacterium
CGCGGTGCGGCTTCTGCGCACACATGAGCTTAGCGATTTTGCATTTGCGGTGCAAAATCGCTGACCGAAGCACAAGGTCTACTTGTGCGAGACAGCTCCGCCGCAGGCGGTGATGAGGGGTCACCCTTCAAACACCGAAACGCCTATCAACTTGCCGCAACTCACGCACGCGTGCGCGCACGCGCGCGATAGAAAAATCGGGCAAAACGCGCCCACAAGTGTATTTATTATACCATATCGACGCAAAAATGTAAATTATTTCCGCCGCGAATTGGCAAAATTTTTTGCCTTCACGCCAAAAAAGGCGCGTAATTTGCCATACACGCCTTTTTAATATAATTTTCGTGGAGGAATAGCACGCCTCACCCACGCCCCATGACGGGCATTTTACCGCCCGTGATCGATGCGCGCCTTTATCAGACCCCGAAAATCCCCCGCGCAATAGACGCCACCTCTTCCACCGTCTGCGCGGAGAACAGGCGGCGCTTAAACTCCGCCGCCCCGGGCATGCCCTTGCAGTAGAACGCCGCCATCTTGCGCATGAACACGACGGCGAAGCGCTCGCCGTACAATTGCTGCGTTTCGGCAAGCTGGCGCGCGAACAACTCACCCATAGGCACGGGCGCAGCGCCCGTGAGCTCGCAGAAGATAAGCGGACGATAGAGCGCGGCGCGGGCGATCATCACGCCGTCCGCACCCGTGCGCGCGAGCATCTTTTCCATATCCGACCTGCTCCAGATGCCGCCGTTGGCGATGACGGGAATGCTGACCGCGTTCTTTGCCTCCGCGATCTGCGCATAGTCGGGCGCGCCCGCGTACACCTTGTCGCGCGTTCTGCCGTGGACGGCGATCATGCACGCTCCCGCGCCCTCGCAAAGGCGCGCGAATTCCGCCGCGATCCTGTGATCCTCGTCCACGCCGATGCGGAACTTGACGGAGATGCGCTTGCCACTCTTTGCGCAAGCCGAGATGACCTTCTCCGCAAGGGGCAAATTTCCCATGAGCGCGCTGCCGTCGCCGTTCTTGACGACCTTGGGCATGGGGCAGCCCATGTTGATATCAATGAGGTCAAAGCGCGCCAGGTCCTCGCTCTCACACACCTCGCGCATGAGCGCGGGATCGCTGCCGAAGATCTGCGCCGCTTTGGGAGACTCGTCACCGCAATACAGCAGCTTTTTTGTCTCCTCGCTGCCATACAAAAGCCCCTTGCAGCTGACCATCTCCGTGAACGTCAGCCCCGCCCCGAGGCGCGTACACATGCTGCGGAAGGGATAGTTGGTGTATCCTGCAAGCGGCGCAAGAAAGACGTTGTTGGGGCACTTCATGCCCGCGACGACAAACTCAGCCACGCTTCGCCCCTTCAAAGTATTCTTCAAATTCCTCGGGCGTAAGCGCATTTACTTCCTTGCCCGCCGCACGCACCTCGGCCTCAAATCTGACATACCGTTGCTGCACTTTTTTGACCGTATCCAGAAGCGCCTGTTCGCAGTCCGCACCCGTCGCGCGCCCCAACCACGCCATACACATGAGCGCCTCCCCGAGCGCTTCGGCGACCCGTTCGCCGTCGCCCGCTTCGCTTGCAGTTTTCAACGCCGCAAGCGCCTCTTTCAGCGATGCGGCCGCCTTCTCAAAGGACGCAAATCTCCAGCCGCCCTTCTCCACGCGCTTTGCGATCTTCTGCGCCCGCAAAAGCGCAGGAAAACACTCCGGAACATCGTTGACCGCGTCCGAAAAAGTCTCCTGGTGCTTTTCCTTCATCTTGTTCTTTTCCCAGACGGTGAGCGCGCCGTCCGCTTCCGACGCCTTGTCCTGCCCGAACACATGAGTGTGGCGGGTGATCAGTTTCTCGCAGGTGCCGCTGATGACGTCCGTCATCGTGAAATGCCCGCGTTCTTCCTCGATGAGAGTATGAAACGCCGCCTGCATCAGGACGTCGCCCGCCTCCTCGCACATCTTGTCCGGGTCGTCGAGATCAACGGCGTCCACAAGTTCGTATGCCTCTTCCAGGCAGTTGATGCGAATACTCTCGTGCGTCTGCGCCCTGTCCCACGGACAGCCGTCCGGCGCGCGCAGACGGCGCAAGATGGCTAGCAGATCGTATAAATCGAACCGCTTTTTTTGCAGCAACGGCACGTCATAGAGAACGAGCGCCGTATCCGCAGTGTAATTATTCTGACGATCCAGCTCGTACAGCCTGATTTTTTTGACCTTGCCGCCCGCAACGAGAGCGACCTCCGCCTCATCCCCGAAGCGCTCGGCGAGCGCCAGCTTGACGTCGGACGCCAGCGAACGCTCGGCAAGATCGTATAAAACAAGGGGGGCGGTAAGTTCGCGCTCCGCGACCTCATACGCCGACATGGCGGTATACGCCCCGAACAAGCCCGCATGCGTCGCCGCGGCAGACGCCTTGGAGACGCCGTCGATGACGATCGTCCTGCCCGACGCAAGCCGTCGCGCCGCACCGTCCTCCGTAACGCTGCCATCCACGCAGTAGCAGACGTTCCCCGCTCTGCCCGCACCGCGCACCTCCCGCACGATGGCGCGGGTCAGCGTCTCATAAGTACGGCAGCGGTCATACAGAAAATCAAACGTTTCAAAGGCAATCCCCTCTTCCTTCAGACTCTCCGCCGACGGATGTGCTGCCGTGCGCACGAAGACGCGGTCCGCCATGGAAAGCGCGGCGAGCGCGCGCTTCGTCACATCCCCCTTCTCCGCTCCGAGGCCGATGATCGTGATCATAAAATCCTATCCTTTTGCGTCGTTTTTTTCTGATAGTATAAAACAAATCGAGGAAAAAGGCAACCAAATAGCACCCATTGGAGGCGATTGCCGCGCCGAGGATTCCGTAGGCGGCATTGCCGACCAGCAGCAGCTGCAGCCCCGCCTTGACAAGCACCGCGATCAGCATGGAAAACGCAGCACGCTTTGCAAGCCCCATGGCGGTGAGACAGGCGGCAAGCGTATCGACGGCGGCAAGCGTTGCGGCGGACACGCTGCTCAGCCGCAGCAGCCTGACGAGAAGCGCGGCATCCTGTGCCGAAAGCGATGGATACAACATGCGTACGGCAAAAGGGGCGAACAGGAAAAGCACGACGGCGCAGGGAATCGCGAGCGCAAAACACAATGCAAGCGCCGCCAGAGCGCGCTCCCGCCCACGTCTTTCCTCTCCTTTCGCAAAACAGGAAGCGACGGCCGGAACCGCAGCGGCGGAGAGACCGGAACACAGCGTCGCAGGCATATTAACGAGAGAAAGCGCACTGCCGGCAAACAGCCCGTAGAGAGATACCGCGCGCGACGTGTGATGTGAGAGAAGGCGTACGATAAGCACACTGTCCGAAATCTGCGAGAGAGGCAGAAGCGCCGCAGACGCCATCACCGGCAGCGCGGCAAACAACAAACTCCCCGTTCCCGTTTCCGTTCTCCGCGTGCGCAGGAAACGCTCCCTTTCCCGCGGGACCAGCAGCAAAACAATGAGCGCGGCGACCTCGGATACCGTCACCGCGAACAGTGCGCCGCGCGCGGCAAGCAGGGGATCGTGAGAGAAACGGACGGCGAAAAGCAGCCCCGCCCCCGCCTTAACGAGCTGCTCGACGATCTCGGAAAATGCCGTGGGCGACATAATGCCGCGCCCCTGCCAGTATCCGCGGAAAACCGCGATGAGCGCAACGGGCAGAACGGCAGGCGCAAGAGCGGAATAGCACTGTGAAAGAGCGGGTTCGCCCTGCATAAGCGCAACAGGCATCGCGAGCACACCCATCATTGCCGACCCGCCCAGCCCCAGTACGGCAAACAATCTGACTGCGGTGCGCAGAACGGAGCCGCCGCCCCGCCCGGCAGCACATTCCGCGGCGACAGCGCGCGCCACGACCGTCGGGATGCCCACCGAAGAAAATGTGAGCATCAGACAAAAGAGCGGATATGCCATCTGATACAGCCCCTCGCCGTATCCGCCCAACAGATTGGCGAGCGGAATACGGTACATCACGCCAATCGCCTTTGCGGCAAGCCCGCCCAGCGAGACGATCGCCGCATCTTTGAGAAAATGCCGGAAATATGTCTTCACCGTTCCCCCTTACGGCACCGCCGCGCCGCAGCACACGCCCCCATACCGACCGACGAAAACTATCCGCCGCTCAATCGAACTGACTTGCAATAATATCCGCCGTGAGACGGGCAAGTTTGACGCAAGAAGCCTCCATGACCGCGCCGCTCTCCTCCGAAAGCAGGATGACGGCGCCGAGGCAGTCCCCTCCCGCAACTATGGGGACGATAAGCTGCGCCGTATAAGCGTTTTCCGCATCCCGCACGACGGGCAGGATCGTACCCCCTTCCGCGAGACTTGCCACATGGCTGGAACGCGCCGCCATCAGATCGGTCAACGCGTCCGAAACAGCATGCCCCAACAGCATCTTTTTCCCCGCGCCCGCAGCATGCAGGATATTGTCCGTATCGCAGATCGCCGCGAGGTATCCGCTCTGATCGTGCAATGATTTAGCAGTCCCCTCCGAAAAGCGCTCCACAGACGCAATGGGTGAATATTTTTTGAGCATGAGTTCGTCACGATCGGTGAACAACTCCAACGGATCGCCCTCGCGAATGCGCAGCGTCCTTCGTATTTCCTTGGGAATGACGACGCGCCCGAGCTCGTCGATCCTTCTCACGATTCCCGTTGCTTTCATAAAAAAACCTCCATATATTGTCATTATGCGTTGCCCGAAAATTTCTATACAAGACATTTCCGCGGCGCAGCCCGTTGCACAAATCGCCCGTTCTGCCAAAAAACTTTGAAAAAATGCAAAATAGTGCCAAAAAATAATTGCATGACAACGAACACAGTGCTATACTACGGAGCCGGAAAAGGAGTTTACCATGCTTGACATTATTGTAAAAGTGCTACTCATCATGCTCGTCCTGTTTGCGTTTGCGCTTCCGGGTTTTATCCTGAAAAAGACAAACCTCGTGCGCTCGGACAGTCTGTATTCCGTCTCCAATATTCTTCTGTGTTTTGCACAGCCGCTGCTCATCGTCAAAGCATTTGCCGTCGATCCCGTTTCGCCGACGAACGAGACGCTTTTGAATTTTTTATGGGTATTTCTGTTTTCCGTCGCGGCGATTTTCCTCGTGTTCGGCGCCTCTGAATTGTGTTTCATGTTCATGAAAGGAAACGAAGCGCGCCGCAAGCGGGATATCCTTGTATTTATCGGCGCCTTCTCCAACTGCGCGTTCGTCGGCATCCCGTTCGTCGACATGTTCACCGGCGGCGATTCCGAAGCGATGATGTATGTGACCGTTTTCAACGTTGCGTTCAATCTTCTCATCTGGACGCTCGGCGCTTATCTCATCACACAGGACAAAAAGCAGATCTCGCTGAAAAAGGCGCTGCTCAACCCCTGCACGATCGGCTCCGTGATCGGATTCATCCTCTTTCTTGTGCCGCAAATCAATATTTTCAATATGGAAGAAGTGGCGGAATTACAGCAGATCGTTGTCTATGCGGGCGGCATGACCGCGCCGCTTTCCATGCTGATGGTTGGCGTGCGCGCAGCGGAACTGTCGCCGCGCGTACTGTTCTGCGATAAAACCATTTACCTTGCGGCGTTTGTGCGGCTCATCCTGTCCGCGGCTCTCTCATATCTTCTCATCCTGCCTTTCAAACTGACGGGCGTCTTTGCCGAGGCGCCCTATGTCCTGCTCGCACCCGTCATCGCCATGGCAATGCCGCCCGCCGCGAGCGTTGTCGCCTTCGCCGAAAAAATGGACGGCGAAAAAGAATTTTCCGCCGCCGCTTATACAACGGGAACCATACTGTCCATCCTGACGCTGCCCTTTGTCATGTTCCTGATCTCGCTGTAACGCACAACGCGCCGCATTACAATGCGGCGCGTTGTGCGTTACAGTCCGATCCGCCGGCTTCCGCCGATCAGATCATATCGGCTGCCAGCAACTCGTTCCCTTTTTCCATGACATTGGCGAGGGCCTCCTCGTTTTCGTCAATGACAGGCAGAAGCTGTCTTGTCTTTTTCGCGGAAATGCCCCTGTGGATCGGATAATTGACCGCGCACAGAGCAATGCCGACGATGCCCAGAATAATGCCGCCCGCCATGGCGGGAACACTCCCCTCAATTAACATGGTTAGACACATCCCACCGCCCAGAACGAGTGCGCCGATCACGCCGAGAATGTAGGCAAAAATATCTGCGCCCAGCGTCTTGGCGCGCTCCAACCCGTCCAGCGTCGCGGAGACGGACTCCGCCTGCCGTTCCAGTTTTTGCAGCTCCTGTTTGTGTCTTTGCCTTCTGTCACGCTTCAGAGAGAGCGTGACGGCGTCAAGCGCAGTGTGCGCGGTCGCCGTAACCTCCCAACCGAATGCCTCGTACATATCCATTGCTCTTGCAAGGTTTTTTGCCTTGACCGTCTTCGTCCGATATTCATAGGACACAAAATCTTTTTCCTGCATGATACTATCCTCCGTTCGTTCTCTGTCTCACGCACCCTGCGCGCGATCGGGTTGACTTTTTCGTGAGACAAGTGTATCATATAGGAAAGCAGGCAAAAAATCAAGCGCAGAAAAGGGGCGGCAGACACATCACGCCAAAGCGTCCGCGCAAATAAGACAAAACGGGAGATTTTGTATCGTGGAATATACACCCGACGAGTACACGCGGTATTATATCGTGCAGGCACTGTTCAAACTGATGAACGAATACCGCTTCGAAGAGATCAGCGTAAGCGACCTTGCGCGTAAGGCGGGCGTGGGAAGAGCGACCTTCTACCGCTATTTCAAACGAAAAGAAGACGTGCTTATCTATTATTTCGATCACAACGTTATGACTTTTCGCGCTGAACAGCGATATTTTCCGCGGTGCAAAGAGGACTACGCCGGAATCATTTCCGACGTACTCTCTCTGTTCCGCAAACAAAAAGAGCCGTTCAAACTCATCCGAAAGGCACGGCTGGAACATATCTACCTGGATTATCTGAACGCGCAGTTTAGCAGAACAATGAAAGCCGATTACACGGTAAAACATCCCTACGCGCCATACCTCTACGCGGGAATGCTCTTCAACGTATCCATGGCATGGCTGGACGACGACTGCAGGGGCGAAGTGGCGGATCTGACAGCCATGATGACCGATGCCATCTTTCCGGCATAGACGACATACTCCGGCAACGCGCGGCGCGCGCCCCTGTTACGGGGCGCGCGCCGCGCGTTTATGAAAGACTTTGATCAATTTTTCCCGCAGAATGTCAGGAAGAGCCGCTTCCTTTCAGCAAAGCGCGTACTCCTCGGCAAGCTGCCGGAATGCGGGAAGGCTTCCTTCAATGGTCTCTCTGGCGACGCAATAGGAGATGCGCACATATCCCTTTACGCCGAAACTATCGGACGGGACGAGGAGCAGTTCGTACATCTTTGCGCGCTCACAGAACGCCTTGGCATCCGGCTCGGGGGACTTCATGAACAGATAGAAAGCGCCCTCAGGCGGGATGCAGGTAAAACCGTCCGCCGTCAGCGCGTTGTACAGCAGATCGCGGTTTTCGCGGTAGGCGGCAATGTCGCCCGACTGTCCCAGACACTTTGCCGTGACGCGCTGGAAGAGCGAAGGCGCGCAGACATACCCCTGCGCCCTGCCCGCGCCGCAGACGGCGGCAAACAGCTCCTCCGCCCTCTCGCACTGCGGCGAGACTGCGATATAGCCGATGCGCTCGCCCGCAAGAGAGAGCGACTTGGAAAAGGAATAGCAAACGACGGTGTGCGGATAGAGCGTCATGAGATAGGGCACCTGCGCGCCATAGGTGAGTTCGCGGTATGGCTCATCCGAAATTAGCACGATTTTTGAGGCACGTCCCTCGTTTTTGCGCACCAACATGGCGGCAAGGGCGGCGAGTTCTTTCTGCGTATATACCGCGCCCGTCGGATTGTTGGGGGAATTCAGGAGGATCGCCTTGGTATGCGGGGTGATCGCGTTCCCGATCGCCGCGACGTCAAGATGAAAGCCCTCATTCGCCGGGACCTCGACGACCGTACCGCCCGCCTGCTCGATGAACACGCGGTATTCCGGGAAGTAAGGCGAGATGACGATGAACTCGTCCCCCGTCTCGCAGAGGGCGTTCAGCGTGATCGTGAGCGACGCCGCCGCCCCGCACGTCATGTAGATAAGCGACGCGGACATGGGGACACCGAACGCCGTGCGGATATAGAGCGCGACCGCTTCCCTGACATCGGGCGCGCCCGCCGCCGACGTGTAGCCGTGCAGCGCGACCGACGGCATGCTCCCCAGCAATCTGACCGCCTCGGCATTGACCGCGTCGGGCGAGGGCACGCTGGGGTTGCCCAGCGAGAAATCAAAGACCTTGTCCGCGCCGATCTCCTGTTTGCGCTTGTTGCCGTACTCAAAGATCTCGCGGATGACCGAGCGTTCCTCGCCCAGTTTTTGCATCTTGGAATTGACCATGTTCCCCTCCTGTTGTCAAATAGACAATTCGTATTTTGTTGCAATAAGGTGACACAAGCCAGTGACCCTTCCGCCTGTTTTGCAAATCCCCCTCATCAGTCACCTTTGGTGACAGCTTCTCCCGAGGGAGAAGCCTTTTGTTATAAATGATGCCGCAAGCAGGGTTTCCCTGCGCCAGCGGTACTCAATTTGTCGCTTGCGACCTCAGCAGGTGAATTGACGCGAAGCTATATTGTAAGCCCTTAAATTTCGCGTCAAGAGGGCAGCGCCCTTAAACCTCACGGAATTTTGTCACGCCTTTGCGTGAGAAAATTCGTGATTGTTTAGCAGTTTCTTCAAAAATTTCCCCGTGTACGACTGCCCGCAGGCGGCGATCTGCTCGGGCGAACCCTCGGCGATGATCGTGCCGCCGCCGTCGCCCCCCTCGGGCCCCAGATCGATGATCCGGTCTGCCACTTTGATGACGTCCAGATTGTGCTCGATGACCAGCACCGTGTTGCCGTTATCGCGGAATCTGAGCAGGATCTTGACCAGTTTTTCCACGTCGTAGCTGTGCAGTCCCGTCGTCGGCTCGTCGAGGATATAGAAGGTGCGCCCCGTGGAACGCTTGGAGAGCTCCGTCGCGAGCTTGACGCGCTGCGCCTCGCCGCCTGAAAGCGTCGTCGCGCTCTGCCCGAGCTTGATATACCCCAGTCCCACCTCATTGAGCGTAGAGAGCTTGTTGTAGATGGAGGACACGGGCCCAAAAAACTCGCATGCCTCTTCGATGGTCATGTCGAGAACGTCGGCGATCGACTTGCCCTTGTACTTCACTTCCAGCGTCTCGCGGTTGTAGCGCTTGCCGCCGCACACCTCGCAGGGGACGTAGACGTCGGGCAGGAAGTGCATTTCGATCTTCATGATGCCGTCGCCCTGGCAGTTTTCGCACCTGCCGCCCGCAACGTTGAAGGAGAACCTGCCCGCCTTGAAGCCCATCATCTTGGCGTCCTGCGTCGCCGCGAACAGCTCGCGGATGGCGGTAAACACGCCCGTGTAGGTGGCGGGGTTGGAGCGCGGCGTTCTGCCGATGGGTGATTGGTCGATCGCGATGACCTTGTCAAAGTACTCCAGCCCGCGAAACGCCCCGCTCTTGCCCGTAGGCAGCCGCGCGCCGTTCAGGTTGTCGGCGAGGATGGGCAGAATGATCTCATTGACGAGCGAAGACTTGCCCGAACCGGAGACGCCCGTCACCGCCGTCATGAGTCCCGCAGGGATGCGCGCCGTAATGCCTTTTAAATTGTTCTGACGGCAGTCCTCGACTTCCAGCCATCTGCCGTCCGGCTGCTTTCTGACGGGCGGGATCTCGATCTTCCTGCGCCCCGCCAGAAAGTCGCCCGTGATCGAACGCGGCTCGTTCATGATGTCCTCGACGGTACCGCAGGCGACGACCTCGCCGCCGTGCACGCCCGCCTTGGGCCCGATGTCCACGATATAGTCCGCCGCGCGCATGGTATCCTCGTCGTGCTCGACGACGATGAGCGTGTTGCCCAGATCGCGCAGCCCTTTTAGGGAAGCGAGCAGTTTTTCGTTGTCGCGCTGGTGCAGGCCGATGCTGGGTTCGTCGAGGATATACAAGACCCCCGTCAGCGCGCTGCCGATCTGCGTGGCGAGGCGGATGCGCTGACTCTCGCCGCCTGAGAGCGTCGAGGCGTTGCGCGAGAGCGTGAGATAGTCCAGCCCCACGCCGACGAGGAAGTTGAGCCGGCTCTTGATCTCCTTTAAGATGATGTCCGCAATGGCGTGCTGCGAGCCGGTGAGCTGCAGCCCGTCCAAGAAGGCGGCGATGTTCCTGACGGGGAGATCGCAGACCTCGGCGATATTCTTGCCCCCCACCGTGACGGCGAGCGCCTCCTTTTTGAGGCGCTTGCCGTGACAGACAGGGCAGTCGGACGTGCGCATGTACCGCTCGATATCCCATTTGACGCTCACCGAGCTCGTCTGATTGTAACGACGCTGCAAGTTGTTGACGAAACCCTCCCACGCGCTCTTGTAGCTGGAGTGGAAGGTGCGGGAACGGTAGTCAAGATCGATCTTCTCGCCGTCATTGCCGTACATGAGCAAGTTGAACACGTCCTCGGGCAGATCCTTGACGGGGACGTCCATGGAAAAGCCGTAGCGGCGGGATAGCCCCTCAAGATACATCTGCGTGACGGTAGAGGAATCGAGGTTCCAGCCGCTGATGCGGATGGCGCCCTCGCGCAGCGTCTTGGTGCGGTCGGGACAGATGAGGTCGGCGTCCACCGACTGCTTGAACCCGAGCCCCGTACATTCGGGGCAGGCGCCCCAGGGCGTATTGAAGGAGAAGAGGCGCGGCTCGATCTCTTCGATCGAGATGTTGCAGTGCGGGCAGGCATAGCGGGAGGAATAGAGCGTCTCCTCGCCGCCACAGTCGATCGTGACCAGTCCGTCCGCAAGGCGCAACGCGGTCTCCAGGCTCTCCGTGAGCCGCTTTAAGATGCCCTCCTTGACAACAAGGCGGTCGATGACCACGCTGATATTGTGCTTGATATTCTTATCCAGCCTGATCTCTTCCTGCAGGTCGTAGACGATGCCGTCGATCTTGACGCGCACATAGCCGCTCTTCTTCCAGGCGGCGAGCTCCTTGACGTACTCACCCTTTCTGCCGCGCACGACGGGCGCGTTGACGAGGATCTTGCTGCCTGCGGGCATCTCCATGACGCGGTCTGCGATCTCGTCCACGGTCTGGCGCCTGATCTCCCGCCCGCACTTAGGGCAGTGCGGCGTGCCGACGCGCGCAAACAAGAGACGCAGATAGTCATAGATCTCCGTGACCGTACCCACCGTCGAACGAGGGTTGTTGGACGTCGTCTTCTGGTCGATGGAGATGGCGGGTGAAAGTCCGTCGATGCTCTCCACGTTGGGCTTTTCCATCATGCCGAGGAACTGGCGCGCATAGGACGAAAGGCTCTCCATATAGCGGCGCTGCCCCTCCGCGAAGATGGTATCGAAGGCGAGCGTGGACTTGCCCGAGCCGGAAAGCCCCGTGAACACGGTGAGCGTATTGCGGGGGATATGGACGTCAATATTCTTGAGGTTGTTTTCCTTGGCGCCCTTGACAAAGATTTCTTCTTTCATAAATCAAACCTTTTGCAAGCAAAGCTTTGCGCTCCGCGACCCGCGAAGCGCGCTCTATGCAACCGTATATCAAATATCATCCCCTGAAAAATCTTCCGAAGGAATGATTTTGCGCTTTTTACAAAATTTTTTCCGTTCAACAATACCCGCGCCGGAAGATGATTGCCGGACAAGTTCGTCCGTGCTCCCGCTGTCATATTTTGCGAAAAGCTCCGCCGCCTCACCCGTAAAACATGCAAGGTAGGCGTCCATGCCGGGGGATTTTCCGGGCGCTGCGCGGTATTCTTCGAGCGGCATCCAGAAATTGCGCCCTTCTCGCGTTTCGGGAAGCAGTTCGCCCCTCCCTTCGCCGCGGAAGAGGAAGGCAAGATAGCGCAGATTTCGTTCCCTGTGCGCCCAATCGACGACGCCGCAAAAGGTAAGTTCTCCGACTTCCAGCCCCGTTTCTTCCATGACCTCGCGCCGTGCCGCTGCGGTAAAACTTTCGCCCTGCTCGACATGCCCGCCCGGAAAGATGAGCCCGTCCCAACCGCGCCCACTGCGCTCCTGCACGACGACCGCATCCCCGCGCGTCACCATCACCATGACGGTGAGTTCTGCTTCCTGCGTGCGGCTCATGAGTGCGCCAATCTTGACGCGAGGAACATAATATGCCTGACGACCGCGTCGATCTGTTTCCATGTCGCGCCGCCGTAGCGCACCTCGCCCGCGCGCGCAATGTTGTGCCGCCCGACGGCAAGCACGGCGTAGACGCCCTTTTCCTGTGCGGCAAGGCAGTGCTCCAGGCTGTCGTCCACCAAGATCTGAATCCCGTGTTCGGCGCAGTAGCCTGCCTTGTCCTCGCAGGCGGCGACGAGGTGATCGTAGGGGATATGCCGCTTTTCCAGCCAGTCGCGGGAGAGTTTTTCGGGATTGCCGAAGAAGGAGGCAAGGCGCGACGTGAGCACGGTGACCTCGTATCCCGCCTCGCGCCAACCTTCGAGAACCGCCGCCGCGTTCTTGCGTGCAGGCGCATCCGTGAACGCCGTAATGCCGCCGCCCTCTCTGACAAAGAGCAGCACGTCATCGAGCGTCCAGTCGTACACGTCGACGAGCTTGTTCGCATGCGGATCGACGAGCTTAAAGGGCAGATTGTTGCGGCGGATATACTCGCTCGCATAGCGGACCCTGTCCACTGCATTCAAAGTGTCATCGATATCAACGGCGATTTTCATAAAAAACCTCTTCTTCCATGTTCACGGATTTCTATTCGAACTGACGAAAAGAAACGAACGATCTTAAGAAAACCAAACGCAGAGCCCCAAAGGTCGGCAAGTTAAGCACTCAAAGCATATGTCGTTTTTCTTGCGATATAACACAAAAGCGCTGCTGATTAAAAAACCGTACCGACCCAGGCAACACAGTCATTTTCCAACGTCACACTCCCGCTTTTTGCGTGACGCGCAAATAGATCGCGCATATCAGCGCAGAATCCTTGATAGCAGGCTTCTCCTTCACGAGGCGCACCGGAACTCGAGAGGCGATGACGCAAGAACGTCTCTTCGTCCTCAACGATCGGATAACAGACCGACGCCACGACAAACCTGCCGTCAAAGAAATCTTCGATACGCACATCGATCGCGGCACGGGCCGATCTGCGGTGCTCCTCCCGATCGCTGCGGTACCGTGCGGCAATTGCGCTGATCTCGGCATAGATTCCCCCCTCGCCATGGCGGTTATAGACGACGGCAACCGTGCCGCCGCCCGTCAGCCGCACGCACTCGACGCGGAAGGCGACGGGGTCGAACCAATGAAATGCCTGCGCGGTCGTGACAATATCCACACTCCCGGCCGGCAGACCCGTATTCGCAGCGTCTCCTGCAACGGCATAAAAATTGGGGTACGCATTCAGGTTTCTGAGACAATAGGCACGCATGTCATCGTTTGGCTCTACGGCATATACCGTGCTCCCGCGCTTTACAAGAAGTTCGGAAAATTTGCCCGTGCCTGCACCCACGTCTGCGATCCGTGAAGACGGTGAAAAACCGTGCCGCGCATACAGGATGTCGATGAGCGCAGGCGCATAGCTCGGGCGAGCTGCAGCATAATCCGCCGCCTTGCCCGTAAATAATGTACGGTTATCCATGGACATGATTCCCCTTTTATGTCTTAAAAGAGATCTGATCTTATTGCCTTAACCTTTTTCGAAGTTCATTGATCATCTCGCGGATCTCGATGGCGCGCTCGAAGTCGAGCTGCGCGGAGGCGATCTTCATCATCGCCTTTAACTTTTCGATCTCCTCGGGAATGTCCTTCTTCTTGACGTCCGCCGCCCGCTTCGCTTTGGTCGTCACCGAGAGCGTCTCCGCGACCGACTTGACAATGGTCTTTGGCGTGATGCCGTGCTCTTCGTTGTATTGCTGCTGGATGGCGCGGCGGCGGTTGGTCTCGCCGATGGCGCGCTCCATGCTGCCCGTCATCTCGTCCGCGTACATGATGACCCGCCCTTCTGCATTGCGCGCGGCTCTGCCGATCGTTTGCACGAGCGAGGTCTCGCTGCGCAAAAAGCCCTCCTTGTCCGCGTCCAGAATGGCGACGAGGCGCACTTCGGGAAGATCCAGCCCCTCGCGGAGCAGGTTGATGCCGCACAGCACGTCGAACTCCCCGGCGCGCAG
>JAGHIT010000075.1 GCA_017887095.1 Clostridia bacterium
ATCGTATTCCAGATCATTGCCTGGTAGTATTCGGGCGGCTGCATGGCAAGCTCCATGCCGCCCCAGCCCGCAAAGCCGCAGTAAATAAAGTGATAGATATAGTAGAGCGGCAGCCAGACGCACAGCAGGACGTTGAGCAAGCTCAGCGAGAACAGGAAATACACCTCGAGGAAGGAAAAGTCCCCCGTGCGGAAGAAGTGTCCCCAGAGTTTGCCGGCATTCTTCTTGAACAGCCCGGAGGCACCGCTGCCCATTCGCTTGTTGCGGTTTAAGGTGTCCTTATAGGAGGACGGCATGTCCTCGTAGACGACCGCCTCTTCGACGTAATGCCCTTTATGCCCGTCGAACATGCGCTTCATGTTGAACTCCGCGTCGTCGCACATGGTCTCGCAGTCGTAGCCGCCCGTCTCCTTGAGCATCCGCACGCTCATCATCGCGCCCGAGCCGTTGACATGCGCGGCAAGGTGCAGACGTTCGCGGACGCGGCTGCCGTATCGCGAATCGAAGGCATACATCATCGCGCTCGCCTTGGTGTAGAAGTTCTGCGTACCGTTCAGCGCTCCCTCATAAGGACGGGCAAAGTCCACGCCCGCCTGATAGGCGTCGTTCATGAGCGAGGAAAATTCGGGATTGATGCGGTTGTCGGCATCCAGGTGCACGATAAAATCGTACGCCTCCTCTCCCGTGAGCCCGATGAGATGCTGCACGCCGTGCTTCAAGGGATAGAGCGCCATGCGGTGCGCGGGGTCGGGATCGTTGAGCACAAGCACCTTTGCGCCCGCCTTTTGGGCGAGCTCCGCCGTGTTGTCCGTACAGTTGTGTGCAACGACGTAGACGTCAAACAGTTCCTTGGGATACTCCTGCCCGTCAAAAACCGCCTTGACGGTGCCGTAGATGACGTCCGCTTCGTTATGCGCGGGGATGAGATAGGCGATTCGTCCCTTCTTACTGCTCTTTTTCCACTTCTTTTTGGGGAGAAATCCGAACAGGATAAACATGACCTGCAAAACAATGGGAACAGCAATGATGATGAGCACGATATAGTTGATGATGCTCAGCACACGGAATAAAATTTCATGCCACATAGTTTGACTCCGCGGCGCACGAATGTGCACCTTTTGCACGATTATACACGATTTTTTTGAGACCGTCAATCCCTTGATATTATTTTTGCGGTCGCAGAGAAGTAAAGAAGATGACGCGGACTTCCTCCGCGGTCGGCTCATACTTTGACTTTTTGATATGCTTTTCGCTCACCGCCGCAGCAAATTCCTCCAGCCGTTCCGCGGGGATCGCCTCGCGTTCGCCGAGCAGCGCGTCGAGCGTCGCGCACACCCCGTCGAGCGTATCGCCGCAGGCGGACAAGATCTCCTGAAGCGCGGGAACACCCTTCTTTTCGCACAGACGTAGCGTCGCGCCCAAAAGAAGTCCGTTCGCCCTGCCGTGGTCGATGTTATAAAAATAGGTCAGCGAATAGCCCATGCCGTGAACCGCCGTCGTGCCCGACTGCGCAATGGTCATGCCGGCGAGCGTGGAAGCATACAGCAACCGATCGCGCTCCTCCGGCGTAAGCGCGCCCGAGGTCTTGGGGAGCAGCGGATAGAGAATGCGCAGGCTCTCCCTGGCGAGGGCGTCGGAGAGCGGCGTCCCGTTGCGCGAGAGCATGCCCTCGACCGCGTGCGAGAAGGCGTCCAGCGCCGTGTTGACCGTCGTCGCGACGGGCAGATCGCGCATGTACTTGCCGTCCAGATAGGCAAGGCGCGGGAACATGGCGGGACTTGTAATGCTCGTCTTGGTGCGTTTTGCGTCGTTGGTGAGGATGGAGTAGGGCGTGACCTCGCTCCCCGTGCCCGCCGTCGTCGGAACATGCGCCATGGGAAGCGCAACGGGCGCATACCCGCCCGCAAAGATCTCGTCGTCCGTCCTGTCCTGCACGGCGAGAGTCGCGATCGCCTTCGCCGCGTCCATGGGCGAGCCGCCGCCGATCGCAACGACAAAGTCGGCGCCCGCGCTTTTAAGAAGCGCGACGCCCTCCCGTACGCAGGCAACGTTGGGATTGGGCGTGACGCGGTCATAGACGGTCGCCGTCTGACCGTTCGTTTCCAGGGCTGACAGCACGTCCCCGAGCGCGCCGTTTTTTGCAGAGCTTCTGCCCGTGACGATGAGCGCGCTCGTGCCGAGGTCCTTGAGAAGGTTCCCCTGCTCCGCGACGCAGTCCCGCCCGCAGATGATTTTCGTCGGCATAAAATAGGTAAATTTCATAGGATTCTCCTGATGATACTGTGCCACCGCGCGATAGATGGACATGCCCTTGGAAGAGAAGTTTGCCTCGTACTCAGTGACGATGTTCTCCTGCGCATATGCGCTGTTGTGAAGATCGCGCGTGACGTCCCTGACCGTAAACCCGTTCTCGCGGTACTTGCGCAGCGAATAGTCAAAGAAGGGCGCGCTGTCCGTCTTTTGCTCGATGGTCCCGCCGTCTGTTAAGAGCATCTTATAGATGGCGAGGAACCTGTCGCTCGTCAGGCGCTGTTTTTCCCGCCCTGCCTCGGGCAGCGGCGTGGAGAAGTTGAGATAGATGCGCGCGACGGAGTGTGCGGGAATGTAGCAGGGCAAGATCTCTGCCGGGACATTGAGGAAGCGCACGTTGGGAATGTTCTCCGCCTTGATGCGTTCCATAGCGGTGAGGACGACATTTGTGCAGACTTCGACCGCAATAAAGTTGGTATCGGGGCGACGCACGGCAAGCTGCGCAATAAAGCCGCCGTTGCCGCAGCCGACCTCCAGTTCGACGGGATTGCCGTTTCCGAACAGATCTCCGTAATCAACAAGGGCACGGTACGTCAGCGCCGCTTCTTTCAGATTTTTAATAGGTTTCCCGCGCGCAACAAGGAGCGCCGCGCATGCATCCATGCGCGGTTCCAGGTTGCGCTTTCTGCGCATTCGCATAGACAGCCCCCTTACTTCGTGCCGGTTGAGCCGAAGCCCCCGCCCCCGCGTACGGTTGCGGAAAGTTCGTCCGCCTCAAAAAATTCTGCGACATAATAGGGCGCAATGACAAGCTGGGCGATGCGGTCCCCCTGCTCAACGCGGCGCTCAACCTTGCCGTGATTGTGCAGCGCGACCATGATCTCGCCGCGATAGTCGCAGTCAATGACGCCCACTTTGTTCGCGGGCGCCAGATCCTGCTTACAGGCAAGCCCGCTGCGAGCATAGACAAGCCCTACCGTGCCGAGGGGCAGCTCGACAGCAATGCCCGTATGCACGAATTGCGTCTCCCCGGGCGCGATCGCAACACCCTCGCAGGCATACAGGTCTGCGCCCGCCGCATAGGGCGAACTGTAGACGGGAAGCCGCGCATGATCGTTAACTTTTTTAACAGGTACATTCATAACAAAATTAACTCCTCACAAAGCATACACGAAAAGCTACGGTTTGTCAACAAAAAAGCAAAAACGAGCCGTAATTTCACACAAATTACGCTTACCATCCGGCAGACAACAGGAGCGGATGCCGTCAAGACGGCATCCGCTCTGAAGTTACGGCATCGTATTGCAGCGCGACACGACATCGCGCAACAAATACCTTATTGTACATTTTGGAAAGCAGTTGCAAGCGAGGCGAGAAGCGCGAGGAAAAGTTGAGGGAATTTACTTATGCGTAAATGACCGAAACTTGCCACAGCGCGACACGACATCGCGCAGCAAATACCTTATTGTACATTTTGGAAAGCAGTTGCAAGCGAGGCGAGGAGCGCGAGGAAAAATTGAGGGAATTTACTTATGCGTAAATGACCGAAACTTGCCACAGCGCGACATGGCATCGCGCAGCAAATGCTTTCCAAAATCAACGGATACTGTACAGCATATCGGTATAGCTCGGATACGGCCAGTAATCGGAGGAAGTGAGCTTCTCCATGCTATCCGCCAGAGCGCGCACCGCTTCCATGTCCGGCACGACGACGTGCGCCATCTTCTGAGACGCGGGACCGATCGCCGCAGGCATTTCGGAGAGGTCCGTCTCCAGCTTCTTCATGGCGTCCATCATCGCCTCGTTCATCGTGGAAAGCTTCTCGGCGAGTGCAATGTCGGCCTCGCATCTTATTTTGGAAGAAACGGTCTGCTTGGAGGCGATCACCGAACAGAGTTCCGCAATGTACCCGTTGACGGATGGATAAATATCCTGACGCGCCATCTCCAGCATCGTAAGCGCTTCGATATTGATCGCTTTAATATAATTTTCGAGCGAAATATTTGCGCGGGCGATCACTTCTTTTTCAGTGTACACGCCCTGCTTGACAAAGACGTCAATATTTTCACGCTTAAAATATTCGGGAACGGCGTCCGCCGTCGTCTTGTTATTGAGAAGCCCCCTTCTCTCCGCCTCCGGCTCCCATTCGGGTCCATAGCCGTTATAATTGAAAATAATGCGGAAATGATCCTTCAAAAGCTTATTGGTATATTCCGTGCAGGCTATTTCGAAGTCCTCCGCTCCCGAAAGCACATCTACCGCCTCGGAAAAAGTCTCTGCCACAATGGTGTTGAGAACAATGTTGGGATCGGCGACGGATGCCTGCGAACCCAGCATACGGAACTCGAACTTGTTACCCGTGAACGCAAAGGGCGACGTGCGGTTTCTGTCTGTGGTGTCAATCGGGAAAATGGGCGACTCAGGGACGCCGATGGAGCCGGGAACAGCCTTCTTCGGCACATACTCACGGCCGAGCACAATGCTGTCCACAATGGCGCCGAGCTGATCGCCGAGATATACGGAGATGATCGCCGGAGGCGCTTCATTCGCACCAAGACGGTGGTCGTTCCCCGCCGATGCAACCGATGCACGCAATATCCCCTGATATCTGTCCACAGCCGCAATAACGCAGGCAAGAATGAGCAGGAAACGGGTATTCTTTTCAGGATTTTCACCGGGGTCAAGCAGATTAAGCCCCGTGTCGGTAGAAAGCGACCAGTTGTTGTGCTTACCAGAGCCGTTGACGCCTTCAAAAGGTTTTTCATGCAGCAGACAGACCATGTGATGCTTCTGCGCAACCTTCTTCATCAGCTCCATCGTAAGCTGGTTGTCATCCACCGCGACGTTGGTCGTGGTAAAGACGGGTGCAAGTTCATGCTGTGCAGGCGCAACCTCGTTATGCTTTGTCTTGGCAAAAATGCCGTATGTCCAAAGCGTCTCATCCAAATCGCGCATAAACTCGGAAATGCGCGTTTTGAGCACACCGAAATAATGATCCTCCAGTTCCTGTCCGCGCGAAGGAGCCGCGCCGAACAAAGTACGTCCCGTAAGCATGAGATCTTTTCGCTGTTCGTAAACGCTTTCATCGATGAGAAAGTATTCCTGCTCGGGACCGACGGTCGTAGAAACCTTTCTGCAATCGATCCCGAACAGTTTCAGCAGTCTCTTTGCCTGCGTATCGAGCGCGGTCATAGACTTCAACAGCGGCGCCTTTTTATCCAGCGTCTCCCCCGTGTAAGAAACGAAGACAGTGGGAATATAAAGTGTACCCTCCTTCACGAATGCGGGAGAGGTGGGATCCCATGCGGTATAACCACGCGCCGCGCTCGTTTCACGCGTTCCTCCCGAAGGGAAGCTGGACGCGTCGGGTTCGCCTACAATAAGATTCTTGCCCGTCAGCTGCATAATGACCTTGTCGCCGCTTGGTTCGATGAAACTGTCGTGCTTCTCAGCCGTAAGGTTGGTCAAAGGCTGAAACCAGTGCGTATAGTGCGTTGCACCTTTGGAAACCGCCCAATCCTTCATCGCGTTCGCAACCGCACCCGCGATGGACGAATCAAGAGGCTGCCCCTCGTCAATGGTTTTGCGCAGGGACTTATATACCTCTTTGGGCAGCGCATTCTTCATGACGTCATCGGTAAAGACGTTACTGCCGAACAACTCGGTGACTTTCATAATCTGCTCTCCTTTTTGATAAGCTGTCTCGGAATACAATCAATATTATAAGAATTTTTACAATGCAAGTCAAACGATTGTCCGCTTCTTTGTTGACTTTCATTTATTCGGGATTGTAATACCAAATATTGCAAATGCTTATTGAATACAACGCATACGCTATCGATCCCCCCGTTTCTCTTATAGTTCATACTTTTTTTCGCAAATAGAAAATTTGACACGGTTTTACAAAATTTTGACGCAAAAAATTAAATTCTATCAGTTAGTATTTGCGTATGAAAAATAAAAATCGGTTACAATATCATGTAAGGGATTTTATAGCCCCAAATAATATGGATGAGTTGAAATATGAGCATTATTAAAACAAGATTACGTGAAGAAATCATCAACAGCGGACTTACTACAGTCGAAATCGCAAAAAGAATCGGCGTTTCCCCCGAAATGGTGACGCAGTATTGCACAACCACCAAACTTCCGAGATTGGACACATTTGCCAAGCTCTGCAAGGCGCTTGACCTCTCGGCGGATTACATTCTCGGACTGACCGATTAACCGGGACTCTGCACAAAACAAAAAAGGCGACAATCCTGTCGCCTTTTTTTATTCTGCACGAAACCGCCGCTCACTTTTTTTCTTTGACGACAGAGATATGGACGTCGTCAAGTTGTTTCTGTTCCACGGGTGACGGCGCGTTCATCAAAAGATCGCGTGCTTTTGCGTTCATCGGGAACGCGATGACCTCGCGGATATTGACGGTATCGGAGATGAGCATGACCATTCTGTCCACTCCGGGCGCAACGCCTGCGTGCGGCGGTGCGCCGTACTCGAAGGCGTGATAGAGCGCAGGGAATTTCTTCACAACATCCTCTTTGCCCAACCCAACGAGCGAGAAAGCCTTGATCATGATCTCCGGATCATGATTTCTTACCGCCCCCGAGGAGAGTTCGACGCCGTTGCAGACGATATCATATTGATAAGCAAGGATATCCAGAGGATCCTGCTCTTCCAGCGCCTTCATGCCGCCCTGGGGCATGGAGAACGGGTTGTGGCAGAACTCCAACTCACCCGACTCCTCGCCGATCTCGTACATAGGGAAATCGACGATCCAGCAGAAGCGGTAAACGTTCTTTTCAAGCAGATCGAGTCCCGTGCCGAGCATGGTGCGCAAAATCCCAGCGCGTTTTTGCACGAGCGAACGCTTTTCCTCTGCAACAAGCGCAACGAAGCAGCCGTTCTCCAGAGAAAGAGTCTCTTTAAGCGCCGGGAGCTTTTCCGAAAGGAACTTGGAGATGCCGCCCACGGGCGCACCGCTCTCGTCCAGACGGAACCAATACATGGCGCCGCCCTCGGTAACGGTCTTGAAATCCTCCGCAGTCTTATCAATGAACTTGCGCGTCTGCGTGAACGCGGGCACAGCGATCGCCTTGACGATCTTGCCCTCCACCGCGGCAAAACCGCAGCCCTGCATGATCTGCGTCACGTCCCTGATGATAAGCGGGTTTCTCAGATCCGGCTTATCCGTGCCGTACGTCTCCAGCGCCTCCAGATAGGGAATGCGGCGGAACGGGGGCTTATCCGCGTCCCAGCCCGAGAACTTCGCGAACACGGGCGGCAGGACCTTTTCGAGCACCGCAAACACGTCTTCCTGTGTCGCAAACGCCATCTCGATATCCAGCTGATAGAATTCGCCGGGCGAGCGGTCGGCACGGGCGTCCTCGTCGCGGAAGCAGGGCGCGATCTGGAAGTACTTGTCAAAGCCCGAGCACATCAGCAGCTGCTTGTACTGCTGGGGCGCCTGCGGAAGCGCATAGAACTCCCCGGGATACAGACGGCTGGGCACGATATAGTCGCGCGCGCCCTCGGGCGAAGAGCTCGTCAGAATGGGGGTGGAGATCTCCAAGAAACCCTCCTCCGTCATGAGGCGGCGCAGCTCTGCGACGATCGCCGCACGCAATACGATCTTCTCCTTGACGGCAGGATTTCTCAAATCGAGGAAGCGGTAGGCAAGGCGGATATCCTCGCGCGCCTCCGTCGAACGGGAGACCTCAAAAGGAAGCGCCTGCGTCGTGCGCCTGCCGAGAATTTCCACCTTCTCGGGGACAATTTCGATCATGCCCGTTGGAAGTTTTTCGTTGGGCGCCGAGCGCAGTACAACGGTACCCTCTACGCTGACGGTAGATTCGGTGGGAATATCCCTCAGCTGCGAAAGACAGGGTTCTTCCGTCGCGACGACCTGCGTCGTGCCGTAAAAGTCGCGAAGAACCGCGAACAGAAGCCCGCCCTTATCGCGCTTGCTGTCAAGCCAGCCGCAGAGCTTGACCTTCTTGCCTGCGTCCTCGCTGCGAAGTTGATTGCAGTTGTGCGTTCTGTAAGACATGGTATTACCTTTTGAATGTTTTATCGTCGAGCAAAATTATATCTTTCATGCAAGAAAATGTCAACAAAAATGATGCCCGCGGTCGTGTCAAGTTTTTTTCACCTGAAAATTAAAATCTTTTAATTTTTGTTTTTCAAAGTGATTATCCGCAGTTGCTCGTAAATGTCCTGCTCCGTCCACTCTTGACCGTCGCCCGGTTCAATGCCATACGTTTCAATGAGAGAATTATACATCTCATCAGATACGGTTGTCGAGTGTTCGGTAAGCCATTGATCGAGTTTTTTCTTTGTGATTACCATTTTCTGTTGCCTCGCTTTAAGATTGCCCGCAATGTTGCGGAAAGTCCGTTCGTGATACCGTCGATCCCGACAAGGTGCGCCGAATAATAGTCGTTCGCCGCTTTCCGTCCGTCTGTTTCGGAATTGAACCTTCGGTATTTTTCCGTTGTGTTTTCCCTTCTCTGCGGCACTCCGTGCTGCCGATCGGCAACGACGTCGCGGAAGTCGCCGCCGTTGAAGTAGTAAGCTCGAAGCCGTGCGATCCGGTGCGCGCCGTCTGTGCTCCATGCCATTGGTCGTGACGACATACGCGCCGAAAGTATGTGCGAAACGTGTCCTTCGGCGGCGCAGCTCGTCGCCGGCGTCAGATCGATCTCGTCAAAATTGTTCTCGATGTAAAACAAACCGGCGCGAACATTCTCCCGTTCGCCGGGCTTCGTCAACGATTGCAGCCGCTCACCGTACAACGCTCTGACACGATCGTAATCGCTTTCAGACAATGCGTCGATTATCTGCCGGCGCAACACTCTATCCCCGCCCACAACGTCAGTAACACTCTTGTAAACGTGGAATTTGTCGAGATGATACTGCGCTTTCGGGAAGATCGTTAAACCGTATTTGATCCATTGCGCCCCGTCGCCGGAAATATGCAGCTGCGCCTTCGATACACGGTACTGACCGTAAACGTAGTCGGCGACGTCGTTCCACGTCGTATCATTGTCCGTGCTGACCGACACAAAATACTTCGGGTTGATCAGTTCCCGGCGTCCCCGGCACACTTGTCGCACGCCCTCGTGGACGTAGATCAGACGTACCTCTGCGGGGCTGCCGTTGTTCAGATGAATATGATCCTCGTCGGCTTCGATGTAGATATGCTCGACTGTTTTCAGCCCTTCCGCTCTGACATTGAGCCGTTCGTCGTTCAGACGCCGGACAATGTTGTGAACGGTCTGACGCGACACTTTCCGGTGTGCAATCTCTGCCGCCTTGCCGTAACTCGATCGCGTTGCGTCGGCGATCAGCTGCGCTTGCATGCCCTTTTCGATCCTCGCGCGCTTCTCGATCTGCAACAGTTCATCGGCGGCGAAGAAGTAACGCGCTGCCGTCTTGTCATAATACAGCCGTCGGCGCAGCGTGACTTCGCCCAACGTTGTCAGCAGCCGCCGCGTTTTCGCTGCGTGCTTGATGATGACATTGTTCCGATCCCTCTCTGCGTTGAAGATTTCGTCCGCTTCGGCACAAACGATCTGCAAGATCTGACTGCCGAGATCGTTGACGATCCGCTGCGTTTCTTCCACGGTATCAGAGAACGTCCCTTTGCCGATCGTGTTCATCAGCATGGACATGATCTGCGCGGTCGAGCCTTCGATAATCGAGCGTACTTTTTCTTGTGTGTTCATTTTTTATCCACTCCTTAAAATTGGTATTTCGCGTATAACGCCGATAAAAGCCCCTACGCGCGCAATTTGCTTCGCGTCGAAAACTTTATCGAGAGAGGATAAAAAACGCCGCCAAAGCCAACATCTAAGCCTTGACAGCCGTCTAAAATGATAATTATAAAGTCGCGTCGGCGCATTACTTGCCGCGCGGGGCTTTCCCTTTTGCCTTACCGCCGGGCGCTTTTGCGCCGGTCGGTTTGGCTTGCCCGACTTGTCGAGCTTGCTCGGCTTGCCGCTCTCGTGTCTGATCCCTGTTGATCTCACTAGTTATTCGTTGCTTGCAAACAGATATCAACGCAGCAATCTGCTGTTCACGACTCATCGGCGCCGCTTCCGAGATTGCCGTCTGCTGCCGCGCCGTTTGCCGCAGCTCCTTTTTCCTTTGTTTTTCCTCGGCGCGCTGCTGCGCCTGATCTCGCTTCTGCCGTTGAGCCTTGCGCTGCTTCAAATAATCTTTATATAGCGCTCTACGTAAACCCATACAGTCAATAGGATAAGAAGCTATAAGTTTATTCCCTTCACTTGCATACTTCCCTATAAAACCCGTTAGTTTATGTTCTTTGACTGTTCGTAAATACTTCGCAAGATGACTTCTTAATTTTTTCCCTATACCCTCGTCAACAATAAGGTGATCTTGGCTCTTATTCCGATACTTGCGAACATATTTATGTTTTACCGGGATAGCACTATAATATTGAGCAACCGACTGAAAACCTTTTATCTCCGTTTGTAAAATATCGCCGCAAAAATCCATTGCTTTCGGCTTATTTAAGTTATCCGCATAATCGAACTGTTTTTGCTTATGCAACCTTTCTTGATATTTTTCATCTCGTGGATTTATACTCGAAAGCGGGATAAGCCAATTTTGACCGTATAATTTAACACATACAAAAGGACGGGCGCTCGCTTTCATTGCCGTAAATTTTTCCGCCATTGATGAGAACTCGTCAAAGTATTTTTGTGTTAGTATATATACGCCAAACTCCTTCATTTCTCCTTTATATAAAAATTGAGTCCCCGTCGCAACAGGGACTCGCCTCGCTTACGACATAAGTCATAAACGTTCGTCAATTCGCAAAGGCTTCTACCCTTGCCCTATTATTATACGTAATAAGCCCCGTTTTGTCAATACTTTTCGGCAAATTTCCGACAACTTTTTTCTTGTGTTGTCCCAAAGGATCACTTTCCTCGCGGAGCGTTTCCTTTTGGTCTGCCACCACGAGCAAACGGCACACTACTTCTTATGCTTTCACTTTTCCCTACGCCCCTGCCGATTTCTTCCGCAATCTTTTTTGCGCATACGCTCATTACCGATCTCACTTGCGCCTCATCAGATCGAGTTCATATTTGGCGTTCGCTATCGCGTCGTCGTATTCGAACTCCGAGAGCGCAAGCCAACGCGCCGCACGATCAGTGACCTCGGCGCGATTTTCAGCTTCTTTCTTCTCGGCTTTGAGTTTCTTGATTTGACGCATAAGACACGAGAACTTTTCTCCGATCGCGCAAACCTCGCAATTACTCGCGTTATAGCTCCTGCACGCGTCTTTGACCGGGCAATTCCTGTTTTTCATTCTTCTACCTCCATCTCATCGAATATCCGTGATATCCGTTTCCCCTATGAAAACCGTCACCATTGTAACTCATTTTTTGTGTTCTACCTTTTTGCGACGTCCCCGCGAAGCGGCGCGTTCCTCGGCGACTTTGCGGCGACACTTTGGGCTGCAATACTTTTGCGGTCCTTTCCTCTCGAACTCCTTGCCGCAGACCGGACAAACGCCCTTTTTTGCTTCTTCGTTCAACCCGTCTTTCATTTTATGTCATCAGAAAGAGATCTGTATCGGTCGATCAGATCTCTGTCGGCGTCGATCGCGTTTTTGATCAGCTCGTTTATCAGCTCCGCTTGCGTCATCTTTTTCACCGCCGCAAGATCCACGAAGTCGCTCCAAAGACAGTCAAAGATCCGAAACGTCTTTTTCGTGCTTGCCGAGCTTGTCGAGCTTGCCATGCCTGTCGTGCTTGCCGAGCTTGCCCGACTTGCCGTCGGGAAAAGCTCATCGAGCAATGCGTAATCTTTGTTTTTACTCATTTTCGATCTCCTATAATGTTTTCTATTTCGTCCGCGAGCGCGGAGTAGTCCTTTGCCGCCTTACTGTCGCGTCTGTACTCTTTAACGGATAGCCCGGTTGCCTGTGCCGCCGGCACATCAACCGTCGCCCGTATTTTCGTCCGGAAGATCTCACAACCGAGCAGCCGTTCGACGGCAGCGCCGAGCTTCGCTTCCAACGCCTGTGTCAGAGTGCGGCGTGAATTGTATTTTACGATCAGAACGCCAAGCACTTTTATCTCTTGATTGAGCGGTCTGACCTGCGCGATCGTTTCCGCGATCCGTCCCACGCCGTCGGCGCTGAAAAACTCCGCCTCGGTCGGGATCAGAACGTAATCTGCGGCAACAAGCGCGGCTGCCGTCAGTTGGTTGACCGCCGGCGGGCAGTCGATGAGTACGACGTCGTACCGATCCTGCGGGATCTTCGACAACAGATCGCGTATGCGAATCACGAACGCCGGCATTGACGCAAAACGCAGCAGCTCCGTTTCGAGCGTCCGATCAGCCGGGATAATATCTCCGTATTTTTTCGTTTGTGTTATCTCATCGATCCCGCCTTTGAGCGTCAGCCAATCGATGACGGATCTGTCCGCCTCTCGCACGCCGCAGAACGTCGTCAGATTACGCTGCGCGTCGAGATCGACCACAAGCACCTTCTTGCCGCGCGTTGTAAACTCCGACATTAGATTGATGACGGTGGACGTCTTTCCGACGCCGCCCTTCTGATTAAAAACTACGATCGTTTTCATATCCTTTACTCCTTTCATCGGCTTGCCATGCTTGCCGAGCTTGTTCAGCTTGTCGGGCTTGCTCGGCTTGCTTTGCTTGCTCGGCTTGCCCGGCAAGCCCATGATAACATAAATGAAAATATTTTACAACAAAAATGTTAAATATTTTCAATTTGCCGAAAAATTACAATCATTGAAGCGCAGAGCGGCTTGCCCGACAAGCCGAGCAAGCCGCCCGCATGGAGAACACAAGAAAGATCTTATGCTTTTGCTTTACGGTCGGTAAACTCGACTTCGGCGTTCACCATTTTCACGGCGACGCGGCGCTCGCCGTCCTTTTCATAGAGATCGATGTCGAGATCCCCGGCGGCAAACACGCCCGAGCCCTTGGCGAGATACTTTTCGCAGTTTTCGGCAGCCTTGCCCCAAACTTCGACGCGCAGTATGCTCGGCGCTTCTCTGCCCGGTCGGTTGGACGCCACCGTCAGAACACAGACTTTTCTCTTGTGTTCTTCCTTTTCCCCGCTCGCACGAAGTTCTTTGATCTCCGGCTCGAATACGAGATTGCCTTGAATTTGCGCTTTCAGCATTGTTATTTCCTCCTTGCTTTCGCAATTTTATTGTCTGTACGGCGACCGGATATCTCCGCTCGCAATCATCTTCATCGCGTCCGGGAAGTCGAACAGAGTATAAACGACGTCAGAAGCAACGACTTTGAAGCTCGTGCGCTCCCGTGCCGAGCAGATCGCAAAGCACTCGCCGTTGCCGGCGTTGGCGATCTGATTGCTCTCCGTTTCATTGATCCCGCCCGCCGAGCGATAGAGATCCGTCAAGATCGTAATGTCAGCCGGAGCGAGCGAGAATATGAACGAGTATTGCGTGTTGTTGACGATCGCCGTCGTTTTCTGCACGACGGCAGCATTGCCGAGTATGTCCGACAAGTTCTGCGTCAAGAACATAATGCTGCCGTTGTATTTTCTGATACGCTTGTACCACAGGAACACGAAGTCAAGCGCTACCGGCTGCTCCGGATCGATGAAGTTATACCCTTCGTCGATCGCAACGAACGGGTGTATCTGATCGCGCCCGGATCGGTTCATCTCGCGGATATTGATGATCTGCTGATCGAGATACCTCATAATCACCAACATTTGCGCGTTTGCAACAGTATTGTTCTTAGCGCCGAAGAGCGATTGGAAGTTGAAAACGACCATGCGCTCATCGGACGTCAGCGTCGAAGCGCCGTTCCAAAGATTGGAAAAGCGTCCGCCGGTCGCAAACTTTGCGACGTACGTCCGGACACGTTCGAGATTAGCCCGACGCGACGGCAGCGTTTCTGCGTCGAGTTCGCGCTCAACCGTTTTCATCAGATCATCGAACGTCGGATAATCTTCCGGCTTGAACGCCGTACAATCGGTATGCTCCGTAATGCCGCGCGCCGCATACACTTTTGCAAGTATGTTGTTCAGTTCTTCGAGGCTATCCGACGTAATGCCGGCGAGCGTGATCCGAAAGAAGCTCTCCAAAAACTGTAAATGCGCCGCAAAGACGACTTCCGGCTCTGCCGGAGCGCCGTCATCGGTCAGTATCTGATAGATGTGCAGCGGGTTGATCCGCCCTTCCGTCGCGTTGCCGACGTCAATGAAACGCCCGCCGACGTTCCGACACAACGTCAGATACTCGTTTTCCGGATCGAGGATATATATTCTCGAATTTTCGGAATAGATAAGCGACAAAAGCGTTTTCGTGAAAAACGACTTGCCCGATCCGGACTTTCCGAGCACCATTGCGTTACTATTTATGTACTGCTGATTGTCGCGCTTCCATATATCGAGGATCACGGGATAATAGTCATAGCCGATTGTAAAGCCTTCCGGCTCGATGATCGAAGTAAACACGAACGGGAACACGGCGGCGAGGCTCTCCGAATTGATCCCGCGCTCAAAGTTGCGCAGAGCGGTTTTCTTCGATACGGTTGCAGCGGCAAAGCCGTCGAACTGCCGACCGCGCAGGAAATTTGCCTTGAAGCCGTTGGACATGATACGACGGCGCACTTCCTTCTTAAATGCGGAGTTCGTTTCTTTTGTGTTGTTAAAGCCCGTGACCGTCAGCGTGCAATCGAATAGCAGTTCGTTCTCGTTTTGGATCGACTGCGCGAGATTTACCATTGTCTGAACGTGCGTTTCCTGCGAAATCGCCTCGCTGATCTTGCCGCTACCGCGGCGCGTTTCGAGTTCAACGACCGCGCGGTCGATACGCTTGACCGCCTTACCCTTTTCGACCGGCTTTATCGTCAATACGACCTTCGTATTGTCGATATTGAACAATCCCGCGCCCCATGCGTTCCCGACGCCGAGCGGGAAGTCGGAGATAGCACAAGTGAAAGAATACACGTCGTCGCAGACGCACGACGTCGAATTAAACCGCACTTTGTCCGGTTTAATGTAATCGGTGTAACCGTCCGGCTCGATTTTATCGATCTCGCGCTCATCAAAGTTGCGCGTGTAGCAATACTTGAAAAACACCGCCACTTCTTTTGCTTCGAGCAAATACGCCGTCAGCCCGGCTTTGTCCAAGCCGCGCCGTACGACGTCAACCTGTTGTAAAAGCTGATCCGCGTCGTTTTCATATACGACGACATAGTAATACGGTCGATACTGCTTTGCGACATTGTTCATCGCGTCGATCTGCGCCAACCGGCTTTTAAGGATCTCGATCTTCGCGTCGTCCTGCGGGTATTCCTGCCGCGCGGCTTCGAGCTTTGCAAACAACTGCCCCGCCACCTCGTCATAATTGATCGGACGATCGATTTTGACGATCTGCATGGTGGCACTCTCGCCCAAGCCGTTAAGTACGGACGCGAGTGCCGAGATCCGCCGATTCTGCTCCACCTCGTCGAGCAAACCAAACTCGACTGAGCCGACGGACAAAACCGCGCCGACGTACCCGTCGTACTCGACGATCCCGTCCGCACGGATCGTCTTGAACGGTATCAGATCCGCTGCGTCGCCGTTCTTTTTGCCTTTCTCATAGATCTTGCGCGAAGCGACGTATTTGAGTACATAGATAAGATCCATGTACGCGCGTTCGTCGTCATCGGAGAAGAATAAAATGACCGACAGTCCCACGAACGCCAACAAGATCGCCCACTTATACTCAAAATTCGAGAGCGCGATCAGAAACGCGACGATCATCAGACCGAACATCAAAATGATATCGACCAACGTAAAATTCAGCCATACGGTCGGATTGACTTTACTCTTTTTCGGTATCAGCCTCATTGCAAACCTCTCAATCTCTGTGCGGCTTCGCTGCCTTCGCGCGGCACCGCCACAAGGTGACGCAAACAGATCGCAGTCAGACGCAATTTATAGTTTATGGCGAAAAACATAAACTCTTTCGCGTGCGGAGCGCTGCGAGCTTCGTCAATCTCTACTTCTTCAACATCGACGATTTTCTTAATAAACCCGCCATGTCGCGGAAGCGCTTTGATAATATCAAAGTCGATTAACTCGCTTGCGCCCACGCCAAATATTGTATGTACTTTCAATCTCGGTGTACCAACCCGATAAATGCAATAATTCTCACTCTGGGCTTTCATTACTTATCTCCCTTGTCATTGCTAAATTTTGCATTTTCACCCTTCGGCAACACGTTATTCAGCAGTCCTGCGTGGTGATCTTTGTTTTGTGTATTCGACGCCGGCGCAGCCGCACTTTGCGTCGGTGCGGTCGGCTGCGGTGCTGCCGGCTGCTCGCGCTCATACTGCGCACCGCCCGCGTCATTGTTCACCGCATTGCTTGCCGCCTGTTCAGCCCCGCTTTGCGCGCCGCCTCCGCCGCTATTATCCGTAGTAGAACCGTCGCTCGTTGCCGCCGCGCTGCCTCTATTCGTGTGAAGCATTCCGAACGTCGGATTGCCGCCGTGACCATAACGACCAAGCGCACGCAGCACGCTCGCGCCGCGCGAATCGGAATACTTTTGACCGCCGATCAGATTACCGGCAAAATTTCCGAGCCGAGCGCCGGTCGGCAGCAAGCCTTGACGGTATCTGCCGTATTTGTTGTAACCGCCGACTGTGAGGTTTTTCGCGCCGCGCAGCACGCCGCCGGCCGCAACAGCGCCGCCGAGAAGCGCGCGTGCAGAGTGCGCCATTTCCCTGCTTTCGTCCGCGCTCGATCCCATAAGCCGGGCAACGAGCAGCTGCCCGCCGTTGATCGCCAACGCACCGCCCATGAGCAGGAACGCCTTAAACAGATTTTCCGTAAAAGCAGACCACCCAAGCTCTGTAAAATCGATCATGGAGATCGTCGGAATGATCAGAAGGAAAATGTTCACGGACAATATAGCGCCATACGCAAGGACAACCTTTGAAACGACGGTGTCCCGCCAATTTTTGAACCGTGCGCCGTCGTCTAACGGGATCGTCGCGGAGATCAGAGGCAGCACGATGAATAGCAGCACGATATCGAATATGCGCCGGACAAGTCCCAACATCGAAAAGATGATCGCCACCAACATCACGATCACGACGAGATACGCCGTCCAAAAGTTAAAGCTCTCCATTTCGACCATTGGATCACGCGTATAAGACTTATCCCCTTGCTCAAACCCTATAACATTTTTCTTGTGTACTCCGAATACATCGTCAGGCTTCATTGTCGAAAAATCAAGATCTGCCGCCGTATGTCCGCCTCTCCAACCGCTCTCTATAATCGGATCACCGTTCTCATCACGCATAAGCGGGATCACTTCTTCGTAAATGATATTCCCCTGCTCATCGCGTTCAACAATCGGATTACCTTCCTCGTCCTTCATCTCTTCTCCAAATTCATCGAGTACGGGAATGGGTTCATATGTGATATTATCGTAATCGTATTGATACGACTTCCCCACCGACATATCGAATAGCTGCGCCGATATAGACAGGTTGCTATCCGGCGCGGTGGCGTCGTTCACCTTGATCAAAACGTAGTTCGACATCGTAATGCCGAAGATCATGAAAAACGCCATGACCAACGAAACAACGATCGTGCCGAAGCCCTGCCCGACCGTGCGGGCATGGGACTTTCGCTCGCCGCCCTTGATATTCACGACGTTTTTGACTACGGTAACGATCGTCGATACGGCGGCTACGAGCATAGCGACCAAAAATATCAGCAAAAAGGCTTTCGTAACGCTGCTGCTCCGCAGAAACACGTCTAATATCGACTGCCCGCCGTCCGTGCCTTCGACGCTCACCCGTTCTATCCCGCATAGGACGCGAAACATCTCAAAGATCGTGTCCAAAAATTCGTACAACCAAAATAGCAGTTGCGCGAACATTTTATTGATCGCTATACCCATTTTGCACCTCGCTTACCTGTTCAGATATTGCGCCTCGAATTGTTCCGCAGTTATCGTGGTACGCTTAAACTCCAACCGTATATCTTCCGGAATTGAACTTCCCGAATATGTACCTGTGACGATAAACGTATCATTCCCGCTCATTTCCACGTTGTAGTCATCGCGGATATTATAGATACTTCTAAAATCACAAAACACGCTATACCGTCCCTTGACTTCCTTATCGATATTAAGATCTGTCGACTTTTTCAAAAGACGATCATACCAATCTAATACTCTATAAAGCGTCCAATTCAAAGAGGTCTTTGTGCTTGGATCACTTTCATCATACTCTTTTGCCGAGATCTCGACATAATACGCTGCACCGTTTTCTGTGTCCTCGCAAAGCCATGTTCCGATAATAGGCTCTTTGCTTGGATCATCGTCCGTACACGCCGTCAGCGTGCCGCAGAGCAGCACGACCGAGAAAACACAAGACAAAACCGCCAAAATTACTCTTTTCATATCCTTCACCTCATACTGCGTTATTCGTCATCCATTCGGACAAAGCGCTTATCAGAATAGGCGCTGCGACCGCAACGACGAAAATGACCACCACGCCGATAACAAACGACGCAAGGGCGCTCTTTGCCTCTTTGCGCTTATTCTCGTCGCCGCCGCTGCGCCACCATTTGAAACCGAGATATGCGCCCCAAATTGCGCAGAGCGAAACCGCGATCGTGATGAGCGCGGGAAACATACTGTCGAACAGTCCCGCCAACACGTCGCCGAATTGATTAAAGGTTTGATCGTTCATAATACACTCCTTTGTTTGTATAGATTTTATATATCGTCAGACGTTGCGTCTGTTTGTTTTTGTTACTTGATCCGTTGGTGCGTCCGCGCGTATAACACAACGCCGATCCCCGCCACCGCAAGCACGCACAATACGACGATCACGATGATACCGAACGTATTGATATAGTTGAGCGTGAATGTGTACTGCGACGTATTTCCGAGTTCGTCCGTGACCGTCAGTACGTATTCGCCGTTTTCGGTGATAGCCTGTCCCGGAGCGAAAGCGACCTCTTTCCCGTCCCGCAGCAGAGAATAGGTCACGTTCTCCTTGCTCGCGCTGCCGATGACGATCTGATTTTTCTCTTGTGTTATCTCTACCGTCGGCGCGACCGTATCGACGATCAGCGTCAGATCGTAACTGTTCTCGCCGTCCTCGAAGGTCAGCACATATTCGCCGGTGCGGGACAGTTTGATCTTTCCGTCGGTCACGGCGTCCGATACGACGTTTCCGCCGCTCAATACGCTCACCGTCCAACCCACAGGGATCTCGAACGAGTACGACTGCGATTTTGCAGGAAGGATCGTCCATGTCCATGACTTCGTATTGCCCGGTATATCGCTAGCGGTCAGCATATAGCTGCCCGGTTCGGAGAGCATACCGGTACGGTACGAGATCTCAACCCCGTCTTTCGTACAGACGATACTGTTTATCTGTTCGTCCCACTCAAACGAGATCCCGGCGGACAGAATTTGCCCGTCGAAGATCTCCTGCGAAAGCGTGACCTCGACCGTCTTATCGATCCGGAACGTCAGCGTCGCTTCGTTCCCCGCGAGATCTTCGGCAAAAACGGTATAATACCCGTCCGCCGAAACGGTGACGCTATCTCCGATCGCGGTCTGTCCTTCTTGCCCGGAGATCCGGTAATAGGCGCTTGCGCTGCCGTCGATCGCAATCACGACGTCGCCGTTGGTCGTGCCGTCCGGCTCTACGCCGCCGAGCGCAATGACCGGCGCGGTCTTATCGATCACAAGCCGCAGCTCAATACGGTTGCCGTAAAGATCTTCGAGTATGGCAAGATATTCGTCCTCGACCGTCAGGCGCTCTCCGAGTTCGTATTCATCGCCCGACGACACCGAGCTGATCGAATAATACGCGAGATCTTCGTCCGCTTCGAGCAGGAAGTTCGAGCGCGTGACAAAGCCGTTATCCTCAAACTGTACATAGCTGCCGCGCAGGGTATATCCGACCGTCAGATCGATACGTACCGAGAACGTCGAAGTGTTGCCGACAAAGTCAACCAACATAAAATTATAGATTCCTTCCGCGCTGCACGCCGAGCCGTCGTAGAGCGTATATTTCAGATCCTTCCCCGCGATCATCACGCTTGCGCCCGGCTCATCGCAGCGCAGCTCGAAAGCGCTATTGATCGTGGAGTTCGGCTCAACCGATTCGCCGTCCGACGTCACGATCTCCGCGACCGGCGCGGTCTGATCGATTACCAAAACGACGATCGCTTCATTCCCCGCCACGTCCTCGATCTCGACGCGGTATTCGCCTTCGAGCGTCACGCGCTCGCCGGGCGAAAAGTCCCGGATACCGGATACGACCTCGAAGCGGCGGTAGTCCTCGTCCATTTCGATCGATAGCCACGACCGCGAGATATACCGCCCCTCACTATCGATTTTGTAGTTCCCGCCGATACTGAAACCGACATTCGTATCGATCGTGACCGTGAACGATACCTCGTTCCCGACAAAATCGCGCAATGTGAAAGAGTGCCGACCGGCGACTTCGATCAGCTCGCCGGAATACGGTCTGTAACTGCTGCTGACGTCGGAATATAGCATTGTTACGTTCGGCTCTGCACACGTGACGGTGAACGGGAATTTCGTGCTGCCGTTCTGACTGACCGCTTCGCCGTTCTGCGTCTGTATGATCGGCGTCGGCGCGGTATGATCGATGACGACTTCGAGTACGATTTCGTTCCCCGCTGCGTCCTCGATCCGGACGGTGTATTCGCCCTCGATGTTAATCTTCTCGCCCGGCTCGAAGGTCACGCCGGCGGCATTCGTCACCGTCCAACCCGTGTACTGCTCGTTGATATTGACGCTGATACCCGTCCTCGAATAAATCTTGCCGTCCTGCGTAACGTACGTGCCTTTCAGCGTGTAATCGATCGTCTTATCGATCGTAACCGTGAAGGACATTATGTTGTTCATTCTGTCCGTCAGCTTGAAGGTGTACGTCCCCTCGTCGCTCAATTCTTCGCCGGAATACGGCGAATATCCGATCTTGTTAGACGATACCATGATCGTCACGCCGTCCTCGGCACAGGACACCGTAAACGCCGTATTGATCTTTCCGTTCAGCTCCACCGGCTCGCCGTCCGACGTTTCAACGACCGGAACGGGCGGCAGATTGTCGATAATCAGCACGATATCGAGTTCGTTTCCATACCGATCCACGATATGGAAGCGGTATGTACCGTCCGTTTCGAGCCTCTGACCGTTCGTCGGCTGCATACCGTTCGTACTCTCGACCGTCCATTCCGACGTAGGCTCTGTAACGCTCAATATCAGATAGTTCCGCGCGATATAGCTGCCGTCGTCGAGCTGCGAGTATGTACCGTCCAACGTATAGCTCACCTCGTTGTCGAGCGTGACCGTGAAAGAGATACTATTGCCGACCTCGTCGTAAACGCTGAATACCCACGTTCCCACCGTTCCGATCATCGTTTCTTTTGTGTATTTAGACTGTCCGAGTTCGCCGAGCGAGCTATTGCGATTGTAGTAATACGCCGTCAGTCCGTTCTCTGCCCAAGTCACCGAAAACGGATCGGTTATGACCGTTTCCGGCGTGACCGGTGTACCTTCTTCCGTTACGATCTCGACGGACGGCGCGATACAATCGATCTCGAAGCGATACTCGACAAACAAATTCTTATCGTCTGTGACGAACAGGAAAAACTTATACAAATTGCTCGTCGCCGCAGACGCGGGGATCTCCGCAATATAATAGCCTTCCTTGCTCGTCACCGTCATCAGACTGTCGTCATGCACCCAATCACCGTCGCGCCATACATATAGCTCAACGCCGTTCGTACTCGAATACTCGAACGTGACGTCACGGTTCGTAATGCCGTTCTCGCGTACACCGGACAATACGCCCGTCGGCAGTCCCTTCATATAGAATATCGGCTCTGTTTCGATCGTCCGACCGAAAATATCCGTAAAACGCATAACGTACTTCCCGCCCGTACGCAGCACGTATTGCAGCGTTTCGGCGCTGACAAGCGTACCGTCGCTATCTTCTTTCACCTCGACGTATTCACCGGTATAGCTGACCTTGTAAAGCCATATACCGGTGATCGCGTTGTACGGATCGCTGCTCTCGATCGTGAACGTGCAGCGCGTTTCGTTCGTCAGCGACGTGTGCCGCAGCGTCGGCGCTTCGCCGGCGATCTTGATCTCGAACGTCAGCACGTTCAGAGATCGGTCATAGACCGTCAGCGTGTAAATGCCCCAATACCCGTTTTCATAGGTCAAATACGGCAGCTCGTCCGAATTAACGAACTGCGCATTGTCCATACCTCTGCCGCTGATGAGCAGCATGACGTATTCATCGAGATTATCCGCAATCACGTTCAGATCCAAGCCGATGTATAGCATGACGCCCTCGTTTTCGGACACATAGCTCTGCTCAAACATTACTTCATCAGAAGATCCGTCGCCGTAATACGCTTGCGCGGTCAATGTCGGCAGCTGCGTATCGATACAGACGATATACTGCTCTTTGTTCCCGCACAAATCGCTTTCCGTCACAAGATAATAGCCTTGCTTCCATGCGCCGGCGTCATCTAATACGGTATCGATATCCGTACCGTATGCGACGGTAATATCCTCTCCCGGCTGCGCCGATATGCCGTTCGAGATGTACCGGAACACGACTTGCCGCGTGTTGCCGGTCACACCGGCCGTCGGCGCAACGAACTCGAAGTCATGCGACAGGAAGTACAGCGGCAAGCCGCTATACTGCGACAGATGATCCGGCAAAACAAGGTTTTGTTCGGTCAGCGCGTCCGCGCGCGTCACCCCGCTTTCGTCGGTCGGGTTCGGATAGGTGCTGCCCGTCACACCGAGAACATTGCGCGCCGAGATATTCGACGTGGCGTATTTGTTGACGGCGCGGTCGAGATCTTCGCGGTTGTCATAGATCTGCGCGACGCTCTCGTTCGAGATATTCACGTACGACCATTTTCCCCCGGTCAGCTCTACGACGCGATACTCCCACTCCTTCGCCGTTGCAAACGCCAACGCGCTTTCATAGCTGCCGAAACTGTACCGCCCCGCTATATCCGGAAAATTCTTTTCCGACAGCTGCACCGTCCAATACGCCGGCGTCTTGTACCCGTTCTGTATATTGACCTTGTTCCCGAACGTATCGCGATAGTAGAATCTGACTGTACTCCATGACGTCACATTCCCTACGTCGTCTTTCGCTCTGAACTCCCAAATACCGTAATTGCCCGGCTCGAACGACACGTCAAACGACGTGTCACGAACGGTCTCCGAAGTACCGGAGTTAAACCGATATTCGATCGTGACGCCGCGCGGATCTTCCGCAGAGTACACAAAAGAAGTGTTCAAATACTCCTTCGGCGCATTGACCGACGGCGCGGTCTGATCCACGATCGCACGGTATGTAGATCGGTTGCCCGCTTTATCCTCGATCGTCAGAAGATAGTACCCTTCATCTGATAAAAAGGTATTCTGCTTGCTATACGTCGTCCCTGTGCTCGAAGGATAGTCCGAAGTCGCCATGCCGTACTTTACAGTCAAAACGTCGCCGCCGTTCGCTATGTTCGATCCCGTTCCGACAGATGTACTCCACGACGCCGAAAAGCCGTCTTTGGTCGCTTCTTGTGTTATCAGACCGTTCAGCGTCAGCGTCGGCGCGGTCTTATCGATCGTGAAAGTATAGCTCGTGCTATTCCCCGCCTTGTCCCGGATCGTTACTAAATAATTCCCTTCGCTTGTCAAAGACGCGCCGCTCGATATCGAAGTGCTTGCCATACCCGGAAACGTCGAGCCGGTATTTCTCGAATATTGAACCGTCAAACTATCATTACGCGTCATTCGCTGCGAGCCGACGCCGCCAATCGTTGTACTCCATGTTACGGACACGTTTTTGTTCGTGTACCCGCCGTTCGCCACATTCCCCAACGCCAACGTCGGCGCGGTCTTATCGATCGTAAAATACCGCGTCGTCGTCCTTCCGCCACCGTCCGTTGCCGTAACTATGTAATTACCTTCGTCGGAAAATGTTGTGCCGTTCTCAACACTTGTTGTCGCAGACACAGGGAACGACGATGACGTCGATCGAGAATACTTTAACGTAGGCGTGCTATCCTTATCGCTTGCCGAAACAAAAACATTTTTATTCGTGAACGCATAGTTATCGATTTGGGATATCCCGCCGGATTCCGTCATTCGTATGGTCGGATCAGATAAATTCACGTAGAACGTAAAGCTCTTTGTCTGCTGCTGATCGGGCTGAAAAGTGACGCCGATCGCACCGCTGGCTTGTACCGTGTACTGTCCTTCGATGTAATTCCCGAACGCGTCTTTCAGATCGTCCGACGTGAACATTGTTTCCGTCCAAGTATTACTTTTTACTCCGTCCGAAAACGAATGTTCCCGCGTCGTCCCGTCCGGTCGCGTCATAGTCGCTTTGACGCTCTTAAAGTCTGGACCGAAAGGCGACCATTCAAGCGACGGTACATTCAAATATATTTCAAAACTTGCCGCCGCTGCGTTTGTCGTCACCGACGACGGATAGTACACCGTACCGTGAAAGTTATGGGCGCTGCCGGTATAATTGTAAAAATCCGTGTACGATTCCGCGTATGCCACGTTCCCGCTCGCGGGAATCAGCAGCCACGCTGTGAAAACGCATAGCACCAACAACACAAGATACAACACTTTACGGATCGTTTTTGTTCTCATCTTCTTCTCTCCTTCCGTTATGCGCTTCTGACCGCGCGGCATTCAGCCTCCACCGCGCGGATCTCATCGCCGATAAAGCAGCGATGTATCAAAAATGATTTCGTATTCTCGATCTCTACCGATAATAGGTAGTTCCCCTGCGCCGCCGCTTTTTCCGCGAGTTCATCAAGCAGATAGATCTGATGTTTGATATCGAGCCGGATCAATAAGTCGTACTGATCCGACGGGATCTTATTTTTCAGCTTCGAGATCCGATCCAAGATCTGATCCAACATTTCTTCCGCCTTCTTCCGCTCCCGCGCCGCATAATCGTTGCTTTGCCGCAGAGGATCTTCGCCCGGCTGCACTCCGCCCGACCCCCCGTCCGGCGGTGTTACCGGATCGTCCGGCTTACCCTCAAACAACGCTTTTTCCTGTTCGATGTATAGCGTCATTCTCTGTATGTCGTAGTGGTGCGCCAGCTCGTCGAAAAAGATGAACTCACCCTTCTTTTCTTTTGTGTTTTCAAGACCGTATATATCGACCGCTTGAAAGATCGGCGTCGTCTTGCCCCGGATCGGATAATTGCCGAGGCACGTGATGATCGAATTGCCGATGATACCGTTCGGCGGATCGTTCAGATGTTCCAACTCATTCGGATAGATCAGCGGCACGCTTTGCGCAGACGTCGATACCGACATATCGTTATTCTCGTTATAGCTGATCTGCTTGACTTTCTTCTTGCCGCACGCTTCCGAGAACAGCCGGCGCGTATTTTCATCGTTCGAGCCGATAAAGACCTGTATGTTGCAGTTACTGCGGATCGTCGCAGCCACTTCCCTGCCGTATTTATCGTCGAGCTGATTGAAGTCCTGTATGACCGGCAGCATGAAGATCCCGCGCGAACGCCCGACCGTGACCACGCTATCCATTTTATAGAGTTTCGGAAGGTTGCCGAACTCGTCCATGATAAAATACACGTTCCGCAGCAGCTTCTGCGTGTCTGTTTTTCCTAATTCTTGATTGCGCGTCGCCTTCTCGACTAACGCTTTATACATCTGCGTGATGAGCAAGGAAACGAGCTTATAGCGGTTTTCCTTCTCGTCCGGTATTTTCAAAAATAACACGTTCGGCGCTTCGTCGAACTCCATAAACTCCACGGAATTGCCGCTTGTCAGAGCGGCTATACCGCCGTCCGCCATCCATGTCAGATATTGGTTGACGTCGCCGAGATACGACGATAACGTCCGATCTTCCGACACAAGCACGGTATTGCTCAAACCGCGCGTTTTGCTGATCGGATCGCGCGTCGCAAAATACGCTTTCAGCTCGTCGCACTCGCCCTTCGCATAGTCCGTCACGTTCCGGTAGAGATTATATAGATTAAACTTATCACGCTCCATGTACCCGTCGCGCACATCTTCCCAAAACGCAAGCGAGAGCGCGAACAACAGATCGCGCGCACCGCGCTGCCATGTCATGTCCTGCTTATTTTCGATCGGACACATCGTGTAGATCAGATCCTGCATATCGACGTAAATCTCATCGTTCAACCGGACGTTCCGTTCACGCCGGGCTTGCTGCGCTTCCTGCTCCGTCAGATACACCTTGCCGCCGTAATGATACTTGCCCTGCCGCTGCTCCACCGTTTGGCTCATCTCGTCCGTCTTGCGCCATATATCGTTGAACGGGTTCCATTGCGTCGAGTGGTACACGTCCGAAAGATCGATCACGGTCACGTTATACCCCGCTTTTTCCAACGTCGCCGCGTGACGGATATACAATTCGCCCTTCGGATCGGTAATCAGCATAGACGGCTTCGTCTTTGTCCGCGACAGGATCTCGATCGTCGGGCTGACACAGCCGACCGTCTTACCCGTGCCGGTCGCGCCGATATACAAAGTGTGGATCGGCTCGCGCAGCACGATATCGATATCGTTTTTGTGCTTTTCGGCTATGATCGGCACGCCGTCTTTCACCTCGTTTAGCTGCGAAAGGCGCGTAAACGTGTACCCTCCGTTGCGACGGATCTCTTTCCGCGTCATAAAGTGCGAGTTTTCGAGATCCACATTGACTTTCAGCACGCGCCGCGAGCCGCGCACGCGGATATCGATCGCCACGGCAGCCACGCCGACGGCGATCAGACACACCCACACAAGGTACGTCGCCGGATATCGGAACGACGCCGCATAGCCCGCGCCCGTCACCAAGTTCACGATCGCAGCCGTCGCACAAAGTACGACCGCCGAACCGATCAGACACCCGATTGTGCCGAACAGGATCTTCTTCTTGATTTTACTTGCGTTTTCGTCCATTCTTCTCCTTTTCCGTTATCATCTCGCCGAGCAATCGGGCGCATTGCGCCGTCAGTATCTCGCGCAGATCCTCCGCCGTACAATTCGGCGTATCGTTTAAGATCCATGCCGCCGCGTGCAATACCGCCGACTGATTGAGCAACTGTCCGAACGGCATCGGCAGCCCGTGCCGAGCCGTGTATTGCGCCCCGCTGATCCGTTTTACCTTCATTGTCGCTCAACCTCGTTTTCGACGCGCCGATATCCTCTGCGGATCAGGCGCTCCGCCACTTCGTAGCAATCGATACTGTCCGCCACGCCGTGGCCGTGGATCAGATCCTCGAACGAATAGTGGATCGCCGCATGGATCTCGTACGCAAACTTTTCGATTTCATCTTGTCTGTCCATTCTCTCGCTCCTTTCGCTTATACGCTGCGCTGCACGCCGTAACGCTCCATTTCCTGTTCGCGCTCGATCTGCTGCACCGTTTTCATGTAATTTGCCCGCTCTTCCCGATCCACGAACGCCAACGCCCGCACCGCTTGCGTCAACAAGTTTTCTCGGCGGCGCCGGCAGTTCCGAGCCTTCATCTTCCTTGAACAGACCTTGTAATACGCGCGCCGACGGTCAAAATACTTGTCCCGGCGCAGATCTTTGCACATTCCGAGGATCACGTTACCCACGCGCGCCTTGTAGTCGTCTTTCAGACGTTGGAAGTAATCAATCTGCTCGAAGTCCACGTACTTCATCGGCATTTTCTGCTCGCCCTGCATTGCCGCCCAAAGCTCCTGCTCGTTCATGCGCAGTCCGTTGACATAGCCGAGGCGGTTATCCTGGGCGAGCGTTTTCACTTCTTCCTGTATGCGCGCAAACTCTTTCAGCATAGCGACGTGATTTTCTCTCGACGCGGGATCGGACTGAATAAGAAGATCCGCCACACGATCGATCCGTTCACGATATTCTTCCATATTCTTTGCGCGGTACTGCAATCTGCCTTTCTCCGGCAGCGACGCCGCAAGTTCCATGATCTCCGTCCGCACGTCCTTTTTCGTGCGTCTGCAACCTTTCCGGCGCAGCTCGTTTAACCGATCGAGCGCCCTGTCGCGCGCGGTATAATACTCGTCGCCATGCTCCGACAGGTGCATATTCGCCGATACAAGGTAGTTATCGATCGCTTTCTGACTGATCGTACCTTTGCGCGTATAGTCGATTTCATTGTCATACTTCCGCTTCGGCTCTTTCTCAAAAAAGGCGAAGTGGATATGGCGGTGATCCGTGTCCTTGTGCAACGACGCGTAAAGGCAGATATTCTTTCTGTTCAGCGGCGTACGATCGAGGAACGCGCCGAACGTCTGATTGAGGAATTTGACCGCGTTTTCCTGCGTTTCAAAGCCTTTGCTCGTATCGCTGTCAAAAGAGATCACGCCGTGCCAGATGATACTGCGCGTCGTTTTCAGCTGCTCCTTCATCTCGCTGACCTGTTCTTCCGTCAACGCGCCGTTCATATCGAACAGTCCGCCGCTCGTTCCGCCGCGCGTAAAATACTGCTCTGCGTCCTTGTTCCGCACAACCTTCTTGTTGTTCAGAGTGTACGAAAAATAGTTATAATCTGCCGTCAGATTATAAAAATTCCGTCGTGCTATATAGTCCGCACGCGATCGACCGCGCAATTTGCCCGGCGGCGTCGCTGCCGTAAAACCGATATTGAAAAACGCTTTCAGCATACCTTCATTTCCTCTTTTTCTGATCCATACGCGCAATCAGCCTGTCCTTGATCTCCTGCAACTGCTCCGGCAGCGATGAAAAATACCCGCTTTCCAACAGATCTTCGCTCACCGCTTCGCCTTTCGTTCGAGCTAATTCGACGTTATACAAGGTCGAAGCAAGCATTTCGACCATGCTCATCAGAACGAGAACATCATCGAGCGAAAGCGACATCTCTTTCAGTTTCTTCTCGATCGCTTCGAGCCGGGCATTCGGCTGTGCCTCTGACGTCGGCGCATACCCCGACGGCAGCGCGCGGCGCTTGCCGTAATTGAGATAGATCTTCTCGATCCCCGCGCGCACCGCTTGGTTGAGCAGATCGTTCATCGAATCGAATTGCTTCGTTTCGATCAGCTCATGGATCGATTGTAGCGTATCCACGTCGTAAATACGCAGCCAAAACGCATTTTTCAGTTTATCTTGTGTTTTCTTCATTCTTTCTCCCTGCGCGTCAGCGCTCCGCTAAAAAATGGTTTCCATTTTGTTCGCCGGTCCGCTGCGCCACCATGCGCAGCAGACCGGTCAAGGTGCGCCACCGTCACGCCACCGTGCGCGTATTATGCGCGTGCGGTGGACACAAGCCCGTTTTCGGGCAAAGTGGCGCACCGTCTTATCCTGCTCCACCTTTTTTGGCACAAAAAAGGCTGCTTGCCTCTCGCGGCGAACGCCGCGAAACCCTCGGCTCTACGCCGATCCCGAAGTCCCGAAAAGCGATTTTCGGGACTTCCCGCACGCAGCCGAATTTTCGACTGCGTGCGGCGGGACGGAGTTACGAAGCCAAACAGTTTTTCGGCGCTCATCTCGTCCTTCCCCCGCTGCGGCCGGCGCCGCCGAGCGCCGCCGGGCTGATTCGCGTTTTGAGGGACGATACCGCTTTATCGATCGACCGGGCGAGATAGTTCGATGACTTGCCCTGCCCTTGCCCGCCAACCTCTACGCTGCGCCCCGACGAACGGAAGATCGCTTCCATTTGCGAGCGGTCACAGTCGGAGAAGAACGCGAGCATATTCAGCAGGATCATGTCGTCGCGGCTCTTATCGCCTGTGATTGCGCCGCCGCTCATCAAAGTGTCGAAGTCGCGGCCGCGCTTCGAGCGTCTGATACGTTCGATCACTTCACTATCGCTCTGACGATCAATATTGCGCGGCTTGTTGTCATACTCTGCCGATTTCCGGCCGAGTTTGCCGCGCAGCCACGACGTCGTGGCCGCCGGGCATTTCGTCAGCTTGTTCGATTTTGAACGCTTATTTCCCGTCATAGAGATGAAGCGGACGTTATCGTACACTTCGATCTCGCCGTCCGGAAGATCCGCACGGTTTTTATACGTCTTGTGCAGAATATCGTCTGCGACGAAAATATGTATTCCGTTGCCCGACACCGACGTTTCAGCGTATGTATCGGCGAGCTCCTGCGTCAGCTTCTCCGCGCTCTCCGTCAGTTTGCCGTCCTTCGAGATCGATTTGTCGAGATCGATACACGTTATCCCGCATTTGCCGTCCAGAGCGAACGACAAGCCCGCACAATCGTTTTCCTCGGCATATTTCAGCGCCGTTTGAAAGTCAACCCACGTATTCGGATCGTTCGACTTCGCCCATTTACCGTCCGTCGGGCTGATGACAAATTTTTCCTGTCTTTCCGTTTCCGGATTGTACTTCGTACGGAATACGCACCAATTTTTCAGCGCTTTCATCTCGTCCGGCACGTTCGCTTCGAGATCGGATAACCGCTGCTTATTGCGCCTGCGCGGCGCTACGCGCTTCGCGCTCTTGCCGACTTCTCGTCCCGCAAACGCCGCGCGAAGTTCCGATCCGTTCAGCTCAACTTGCAGTCCGTCATTTTGCAGTCTATATTCCCAATCTGACCGGACAGACAACTTCTTCGTGCCGTCTTTCTCACCGTCGCGGACTAAATTTTTCGGCGCGAAAAACACAAAGGAAGAATATTCGCCCTGCGGCATACGGATCATCACGCTTTTCTCGTACTCGTTACCGATCTGATCCGCCGATAGCTCTATTGCGTACCATTCCGCCGGCTCTGCTTGTCCGGCTTGCCCGGCTTGCCCGGCTTGCCCGGCTTGCCCGACTTGCCCGGCTTGCTCGACTTGCTCGGCGGGCTGTGATTGGTCGAGATCCTCCCGACGCAGCGTTTGCTCCTCTGCGTCAAGCGTTTCTTCGCGTTGTATTTGCTGCATATCGACTTCGACATCGAAACCACGGACTACGTCGGCAATCTGATTTGCTTCGTCCTGTGTCAGACCGTTCGTCGTAAACCGCGTAATATCTGCCGCTTCGAGCATTATGCCGTTATTCGTTCGTCCGTACACGCCCTCGATCGCCTTGCCGTCTGCGCCGATGTATCTGATTTCGTTCGTCCAATACGGCAAGCTCGCCTCGAACGCAGCCGTATCGCGCCTCTGATTTGCTTCCTCGATACTGTAATCTCTCTGATAGCCGAGTTTTTCAAGGTCTTGGCTCAATAGCAGCGTGTTCGAGTACGGCAGCCGAAAGTCAAGCTGATATCTTCCTTTTGTGTTCTCGGCTTGCTTTGCTTGCTCGGCTTGCTCGGCTTGCTTTGCTTGCTCGGCTTGCTCGACGGGCTGCGATTGGTCGAGATTGTCCCGACGCAATATTTGCTCCTCTGCGTCAAGTGTTTCTTTTGTGTTCTCGACTTCGCGTGCCGATTCCGCATTCAGACCGTAATTGTCGCTCCGCACAAGCGAAGCATTCAGCCCTACGGCGTGCAATATGCGATCCACCTCAACACGGTCGAGCTGCTGCCCTTCAATGCGGGAGATCGGCTCGCCTTGCTCGTCAAAACGCTTATCGGCAATCAGCGATGATCCCGTCTTATTGCTCCATTTTATAGCCTCGTCCAATGCTCTGACGTAGCCCAACTCTTTCAGCTGATTGTTCAATTCCGCATACTCCACAGGCACTTTGAAAGCGAACACCCAATTCTTATTCGCCTCTCGCTCTGCGCGTATTTGGCTGATATACGGCCAAAAAATCGAATCTCCCGCATATTCGTTGCCGCCGCTGCGTCTGTACCATGCGTCTTGCTCTTGCTCGCTCATCTCGCCAAATATTGTCGGCAGCGTTTCTTTTTCGCGTTTTATATATTCCTTTACGCCCGAAAACACTTTCTTTGCTTCGACTTCGGTTGTAAATGTTCCCGTGACCGTTTCATTCGTGTCCGTTGTTCTGACGATACACCAAAGATCTGCCGCCTCTGACTTCAATAGCGTCATTGTCGGGATCGGGGCATGATCTTTCAGCGCCGGATCGTACTCCGCATAAATGTTTTGCCCGCCCTTTGCGATATCCGATACGCTCCAACCGCCTTTTTCCGCCTTTTTCGTTTGACGTTCGAGCTGTCGGATCTCCTGCTTTGTCGGTATCTTTTCGTCGTTTACGGTGTAATCGTCAAGTCGCTCTACGCCTAATTTGGTTTCACAAAATTCCTTGACCGCCGCGAACGTATCACTTGGCAGCCCCGATCTGATCCGCGCCTCATCTGCCGCGTATATCGCCTCGATCAGCGAGTTACCCGCAGCATGATATTCGAGCATGGATTTATAATGGCGCTGATCCAACAGTCCTTTATCATAGCGCGCACCGTCACGCATTTTGTTGTGGTTCTCGATATCGAACGCGATCATGTCGTATGAAGCGCCCCGGTATGAGTTTTGATCGGCGGCTTCCGGAGAGTTACGATATTCTTCCGCGACAATTTCCGCAACTTTTTCGTCATATTTCATCGGTACGGCGTCCGCCACCATTTCGCTATGGCGCGCGTTGTTGTAGTCCATAATCAGACTTGCTATATCGTTATCGCTCGACACCGATAGCCGCTCACGATCCGCATTGTAATGGTCGTACAGTTTCTCGATCGCTTCCGGAGCGTCCTCGTATAGTGCCGCTAAATGTGCTTCCGGCAGCTCCGTTTTGACGTCAATATCTTTCGTGTTGATATAATCGCGGATCTTGCCGTAAAAATACAATTTACGGGTATCTTCTTGCCCCAACAGTTCAGACTTCGGCTTGCGCATTTCTGCCGCGTAAAATTCGTCATACTCTGCGTTTATGCCATTGCGCAACGCGTCCATGACGTTTTCGTCCATTCGCAACGCTTCCGAAGATATGTTGAGCCGGTTGATATAGTCTATCGTCGTTTGGTTCTTTTCACCGGTGAAAAAGTTCTCATCGACGGTTTCCCAATACCAACCGTGAACGAACGGCATATCGCCGTCCTCGTTGTATTTTCCCGTCAAAAACTCGCGGACGTTCCGATCCGTTTCTTCCGGCGTTTCACCCGTCAGTTTAATGACTGTGTACGTCTTGTTCGCCGCAAGCGCTCCTTCGTACCGATCTTCCGGCACGAACGCCGCGTCAAGTTCTTTCAGCTGCTTCCCCGTGTATAGAGAATTTTCCTCTTTCAGCCCCTTCCAATCGTAGATCAGACCGTATATTTCATTGTCAGCTGCTTTTCGCCTCTCATTGATTTCTACTCCGCGCAGATATTCTGCCGCTTCTTCCGGTTCAAGCACGATGACCTTCGTCGCCGCCTGTTCTTGTTCCTTTGTGTTTTCCTCTGCTGCCGCAGCGAGAGCCGCCTCGACCTCATTTTCGTGCAAATAATGCTCGCCGACGTATTGACTGATTTTTTCGGCGTCTGTCACGGCCGCAAAAAACTCTTTTTTGTCATCGCGGGCGCGTTTCAGCCATGATTGTAAATAGGCAGCGTGATTTTCAAAATGCTTGCCCTCCACTCTGATATCGAGATCGAGCTGCATAAAAACGCTCGCCAATTCTGCGCGCAATTCTTCCTGCGCATACTTGACGCTGCCGAACGCGCCGCTCATATCTCGATTTAACCGTTCTTTATGACCGGTCGAGTGCGCGATCTCGTGCAGCGCCGTCGCATAATAGTCCTGCATTGTGTGAAAGCGATTTACTTCCGGCAAATGTATGCTATCTCGCCCGGGCGAGTAGTAGGCACGATTGCCGCCGTCGTAATAGACCGGCGCGGCACTATTCGAGATGATATTCTCGATCTTCGCGTTCTGACGCGCGCGCTCGTCCGCCGGCATTTCCTTTTGCTCTGCGTCGAGCTTCGGAAAATTTTGACATTGCGCCGCATTGAACACTTGATAGTATTTCAAAACCGGGCGAACGTTCTCGTCGAGATATTTCTGCCGCTCGTCCTTGCTCATATCCTTGACTGTTTCCTCGTCAAACGGCTTCTTCGTCTTTTTGTCGTACCACGACCAATAAAACACGTTCGACGACTTCTCACCGGCTTTAACGGACGCTTTCAGATCCTTCGCTTGCTGATACGTTACCCAACGCGGATCTGTATAGCCTTTGTGTTCTGCAATCAGATACAACCATAGCGCGTTCAGACCGTTGTATGCCTTGTCCGTCTTACCGTTTCTCGGCGCTCCGCCAACTTTATACCACCCGGCTTCCCACGCCGTCGGGTTATTCTCAATGAAGTCAAGCAGCTGATCCGCCATTGCCGAACGCTTCGCTTCGACCGTTTCCTTGTAATTCATCTCTTTTTCTCCCCTTTGAACTCTATCAGATATTCTTCTGTCGGCTGACCGTCCGGAAGATCCGCCGCGTCCGTCGCTACCAAGCCAAAATTCTCCGCCATGTACCGTTCGATCGATACTCGATCCACATGACGGATCGGAAACGTCGCTTCCTTTAACGCTTCTTGCGCTCCCGGCTTCTTTACCGGCTTACGATACATCGTTCCTTTACTCATATCTATCTCCTTTTTGAGAACACAAGAGAAAGGGAATGACGGCAACTGCCGACGCCTACCTCTGCACCTCTCTAAACGTACTTTGAGAGGGGTTATTTTCTTTGCACGTGCAAAACGCCTTTCTTCCGCCTATCTCTCTCTTGTGTTTTTAAGTAATTACTATCTAAGTAATTACTATCTATTAAATTACTATCCTTATTCCGCCGTTAGCCGTTTAGCCGTTAGCCGTTTAGCCGTTAGCCGTTTACAGGCAAACGGCTATATTGTGTTACAAAAAATATCAATCACAATATCTTGTATCAACGTCTAAGGGGATCGGGGGAATATTGATTTTGTAGTCATGCCCCGTAAATCTTCCTTGATCGTCTTTTGTTTGGCAGCGTTCTAAATAGCCCAACCGTTCGAGTTTATGAACCGTTGCTCGAATTGCCTTGTCGCCTTCATTTTTCCACTGCCCCATTTTTAATCCTTCGTCGTCCGTCGGAGTTACAAGATTGAGCAAGGCTCTGACCGAAAAATCCCACCCGTTCGGCAGCGATAGCAGCGTGCCTAAAACACCTTTGGATCTGTAATCTAATCGACGATCCGTAAAAATCTCGTTCGGTATAACAGAATACCTGTCTTTAACCACATTGATCAATTTACCCATTTATTTACCTCCTCATAAACGAAAAAAGGCATTAAGCCAAAATAGCTCAATGCCTTCTGTTTGCGTTTTACTATTCGACTTTCCTCTATCGCTCACTCTCTTTTCCTCTCTCATCTTTTTTCAATGAGAGAGCGACAGAGAAAGTCACCGTTAAGTATCCATACGAAATTGTTACTACACTCGGTGACTTTCAAAGTCACCTAAATTTTACACCAACGATGCCCGCCCCTGCGATTTTCAAAGCCTTCCAGCCATGTATATGCCTGTCCGCGCGAAGAAAATACAAAAGACGGCAGAGCGTTCTCGCGGAGCAGGCGCAGGACCTGCGGAAGCGTCTCATCGCGGTAGGTCCCGATCCACGTCTCAAATTCGTCGTCCACACGTTCGGGACAGCCTTCCGGCATATCGGGACGGCTTCTGCCTCGATACTTCTCCACGCGCGCCCGAATACTCGCGAGACATTCTTTTGCGGACAGGTCAAGAAGCACGGCACAATCCGCCTTTGCAAGCCGAACGGGAAGCGTGCGTAAATAATTCCCGTCCATCACCCACGCGGGTTTTTGAAGTTCCTCACATAGCAGCGCGTCAAATTCTTCTTCGCTGCGATTGACCCAACCCGGCAGCCACCACAGACGATCGAGATGCACAACGGGAAGGCAAAACCTAGCGCCCATCGCTGCTGAATAGGTAGATTTCCCCGCGCCGCCACAGCCGAGCACAAGTACCCTTTGGTACGGAAACTGCATATACGTCCTCCTGTTTTCAGACTCTTACCGCTCAAACTCGGTGCGGTGACATTTAAAAAATTGGTAATATGCGCGCACGTTTTCCAGCTGCGTCCACCGCTTGACGTCCACGGGGTCGGCGTCGAAATCGTAGATCTTCGCCCCGTTCATCGCAAGCAGGAAGGGCGAATGGGTCGCGATGATCAGCTGAAAGTCAAAATACCGCGCCGACTGTTCCAAAAATTCTTTGAGCTGCATCTGCCGCGCGGGCGAGAGGCTGTTTTCCGGCTCGTCCAACAAATAGAGCGCAGGCTCGCTCATCCTCTGCGTGAAGTAAAAAAAGGCGCTCTCCCCGTTGGACTGCTCGCGCACGTTTCCGGAGAGCCTGTCCTTGACATACTTTGACTGCGTCCTGCTGCGGGCGTCGCACACTTTTTTCAGGCGGTCGTAATCGTCGAGTGAGGTCATGCGGAACTGCGCATACTTGTTTTGAAGATACTCTTCCAAGAGCTTCTCCCGCTTCGCGTCGATCCCCTCGTTGATGCCGCGCAGATCGAGCATGAATTCAAACACGTCGTCGCTGGCGATCATGGCGCTCTCCGGGGGCAGCGGCTTCGAAAGAGCATGTGTACACATGCTCACATAGTCGCCGAAAAAACTTGATTTGTTGAAGGGCGCGCCGCGCCTGACG
>JAGHIT010000076.1 GCA_017887095.1 Clostridia bacterium
AAACAAACTCCATGGGCCTGTTTCGGATTCGATTGCAAGCGGAGTTTGACGGACGCACGTCGGAGGCTCGGCTCCGGAAAAACGGAACAATTTTAAATGCTGATTCCAAAAAGAGATCGGCTGTTGCACGTCGCGCTTCCGCGCGCCGTGTAGCGCTTGCGGCTTAACCATTTAAGCCCCGTCCTGCCCCGATTGCCCACGGTCGGGAACAGGGCGTCAATTGAGTGGGGAACCTACTCGGGGGAAACACTTCCGTCCCCTGAGAGGATGACAGGGAAGTATGCCCAAGGCGCAGGTTGTCTGTGGACTGCCCGCGGGCGAGATCTGATCACAGACTAAGCGTGTAGTGTCCGCAGACGAACCTTGTAAGACCGCAGTTCAATTCTGCGCAGGTCCACCAAAAAAGCCACAGGGGCGAAAGCACCCTGTGGCTTTTTTGGTGGACCTGTCAAATGACTGCGCAAGTATGGCGAAGCCATGCCGCAGTTCACCCCGAAGCGTAGCTTTGGCACGAGCGCAGCGCACAGCGCAGGAAAAGGAAAGATGGCTCGATTGGCGCGAAGTATTCTGCGCAGGTCCGCTTTTTTTGGTGGACCTGCGGTCTGGTACCGAACAGACATTCCGGTATATTTAATCTTGATTACTTCCTGGTCGAAATAAGTTTTGGAATGCCGGCCGTCAGCAGCACGGTCGTATATCTTATTATGGGTACAATTCTGCATAAAGCAGTTTTATTTTTTATGATATTTTTTCGAGAAAATCAATTTATTGTGTGTTAAAATAAATTTTTTCAGGAATGACAATATGTCGGTTTAAAAAATCAGGATTTTGTGTTTTTTCCAGTATGATTGAAAAAGCGGTTTGACCGATCAAAAATGCATCCTGCTTGATATAATTTAACTTATATGCAAGCAGATCGTATAATTCTTCAAATTCTTCATCAAATAAAATGAGATCCCGTGTTGTCAGATTGTGAAAACCGTTTTTGATTGTTTTGACTGCTTTGAGTCCTACCTCATAATTGAAGGATATCAGAGCATCGAGATCCTGATTTTTGTTCAGGATATGAAAGCTGGGAAGCGGCCGTTTTGAAGGTCGGCAACTGGATGGCGGAAAATCAGAACGACGACGGTTCCTATTACCGCGCGTATGAAACAGACGGTTCCGTTTGCACCCGTACAGTCGGAAACACATGGCAGGGAACCTCCAAGCTCAATACGCCCGTTGCGGTGCGTTTCCTTGTCCGTCTGTATGAGTATACAGGGGAACAGAAATATTATGACGCAGCGGTCAGAGCGGCGGAGTTCAGTTATCAGAACCTCTATCTTGATCGCGAGAAATATGTGGGCGGTACACCCGATAATCCCAATACGGTCGATAAAGAAGCGGCAATCTATGCTCTGTATTGCTTTGATGCAGCATATGAGCTGACGGGAGAAGAAAAGTATCTCGAAGCGGCAGAGCATGCGGCGATCTCGGCGCTGAGTTGGGTATATTGTTATGATTTTGCCGTTCCTTCGGGCAGTGATGCGGATATCAATACATTTGCGGACGGCGGCGTTTCAGGATTCTCTCTGATTGCAACGGGGCATTCGGGCGCAGACAATTATTCCTCGGTACTGTATTACGAATTCTATAAGCTGTATCTGCATACCGAAGATGAATTCTATTTGAAAGCGGCATATTTCTTGCAACAAAACACCAAATTGAGTTCGGATTATAACGGGGAAGTCGGGTATTTATTCCGTGCGCTCTGTCCGGAAGCGACGGGCGTTGCCGATTTTTCGCTGGGAGGCAGCGGAGCCTAACTTTGGCTGGTATGGTGCGGTGTAGTCAACATCCAGCCCATCGTATATATGCGTTCCACATTCGGTGAAGCCGATGTTGCGGCATTGCGCCTACGCCTGTCATCACAATAACCGGTCCCGATAATGCGCCCGTGCAGCTGGATGGTGTACGATTTACGCCCGATAAGGCGGGAACGTATACCGTGACGATTACGGCGACGGACAGCCGGGGCAGCAGCGCAACCGAAACCAGAACAATTGTTGTGACTGAATCAAGCGGCGGGAATCAGGGATCTTCGGAAGGGGAGCCTCTTTCGGGCGGGGCTATCGCCGGGATCGTGATAGCAGGTGTTGTCGTTGTGGCCGCGGCAGTGGTAGCGGTCGTTCTGATTCGCAAAAAGAAAAGTCAGTAAATCACATATAGGCAAAAAGGGAAAGAGACTTTTTTCATTCCCCGTAAGAATGTTCATTCCATTTTTGTTGCGTCTCGTACTGAGCATGCGGCGATTGGTTTGTACTTTTGGAATGACCCGGTAACGCTCTCGGTAAAAAGGAACGCGTTTCCGAAAAATCATCCATACGATACACTTAGTCCCCTATAGCCAATGGAGAAAACCCGGCGGCAATATAGATTGATCCCGATCTTATGATCGGGATCTTTTGTTTGGCGGGTAGAATAGAACAAAAGCGGAACACGGAAAAATTGCTGTAATTCCTGTAAATTTATTCTGACTGTTTTCATGAATTGAGAAAACAACGCATTCGTTGTATTTTTGCAATCATTGTGTTTGAATTCACTCATGCAACGATATCACTTGTGTAAGATAATCTTAGTATCGATATTTGAATTCATATGATTGTGCGCAAGTCGGGAAAGATCTGTCTGACGGAAAGAGATCCGAGCAAGAAAACGTTCCTTGACGGGATCGGTACGATATTGCAGACAGAAAACAAAAAAAGAATAATACGAACGTTTTTCAACGTTCGTATTATTCCTTTGTGGTGGGAAGAGGTGGATTTGAACCACCGAAGTCGAAGACGTCAGATTTACAGTCTGATCCATTTGGCCGCTCTGGAATCTTCCCGCATATATAAAGTTTTAAGAATTGTCGGTGGAGCCGGTGACCGGAATTGAACCAGCAACCGGCTGATTACAAATCAGCTGCTCTGCCAATTGAGCTACACCGGCAAGGTGGTGCCTTGGGGCGGAATCGAACCACCGACAGACGGATTTTCAGTCCGTTGCTCTACCATCTGAGCTACCAAGGCAGGGTGCCTTTTTCAAGGCTTGAGCCTCATGCGAATGAGGCTCAGTAAATGTGTGGCGACCCAAAACGGGCTCGAACCGTCGACCTCCAGCGTGACAGGCTGGCGCTCTAACCAACTGAGCTATTGGGCCATATTGCGGCAAAGCCGCTGCGTTGCAAATCTCTTTCCGTGATCGGCGTTTGGTGGGCCTTCACGGATTCGAACCGCGGACCAATCGGTTATGAGCCGACAGCTCTGACCACTGAGCTAAAGGCCCGCTTAGGGGTACCGCAACCGCAACGCTTGATTATCATATTACAAACAAATGGAAAAGTCAAGTGTTTTTTCGCATTTTTATAACTTTTTTTCGCAATAGAGATTTTTTTTGCGGAAAAGCTGCGACTTTTTTCGTCATCTTTTGCATAAAGACGACAAAACATGCATCAGTTCCTCAGTTATAATATTTTCGATTGCAACACACGGAGGTCTACACATGAGGACGCAGTCTGCACGCATGGGGGACAGCCTCTATATCTATCTTACGGGAGAGCTGGATGAATGCACCGTATCCCGGGCGCGGGAGGAGGCGGATAATGCGATCGACCGCAGCACGGGATGCTCACGCGCAATATTTAATCTCGCCGGCGTTCGTTTTATGGATTCGACGGGCATCGGATTCCTCATAGGTCGATACAAAAAATTGCAGAGATACGGGATGAGGATGTATCTGGAAAATCCTAATCCCGATGCGGATAAGATACTTTCGCTGAGCGGGGTTTACTCGCTGATGCCGAAGCTTTAGAAGGGATGTTATGAATGAAATGTACTTAAAATTTCTATCGCGCTCAGAGAATGAGATTTTTGCCCGCAATGTCGTTGCGGCTTTTGCACTGCCTCTCAACCCGACGCTTGATGAGTTATCTGACGTGAAAACCGCCGTTTCTGAAGCGGTGACCAACTGTATCGTTCACGGATATCGCGGGAGCGAAGGATGGATCTTGCTCAAATGCAAAACAGAGGGAGACTTCTTACATATTGAAATTTCCGACGACGGACGGGGCATTGAGGACGTGGAACAAGCGCTCACGCCCTTTTATACGACGTTGCCGGATGAGGAGCGCTCGGGTATGGGCTTTACCATCATGCAGACGTTCATGACCGCTTTTTCCGTACAGTCTGAAGCGGGGAAAGGAACAAAGGTCCGCATGAGCAAACAGTTCGGCGCAAAGGCGACGGAAGATGCTCGATGAACAGACGACGCTTGCACTCATCCGCCGTGCAAAGGAAGGGGATAATGCTGCGAAGGAAGAGCTGCTCACGCATAATACATCTCTTCTGAAAAGCATCCTCAGGCGATATCTGGGGAAGGGTGTAGAATACGACGATCTCTATCAGCTCGCATGTATGGGCTTTCTGAAAGCGATAGCCGGTTTTGACGAAGGCTTCGGTGTGAGATTTTCGACATATGCTGTCCCGATGATCGCGGGAGAGATCAAGCGCTTTCTTCGGGATGACGGAAGCGTCAAGGTCTCACGTCTCATGAAGAAGGCGGCGCGGGATCTGAGCGCCTACATCGAGCAATGCACTGCTGAGCGCGGAGAACAGCCCACCGTCAAAGAGCTTGCCGATGTTTTTCACATGGACGAGGGGGAAGTTGTCTTTACACTCGGATCTGCCCGTATGCCCGTTTCGATCTATGAGCAAGGGGACTATAAGGACGAAAAGGGGACGACGCTTGCCGAGCGCTTGCCTTCAAACGACGATCAGGATATGATGATAGAGCATATGGTATTGAAACAGGCGATCGAAAAACTTCCCGAACGGGAAAAGAAGATCGTATTTTTACGCTACTTTCGCGATCTGACGCAGAGCGAAGTCGCTCGGCGGATCGGGGTATCACAGGTACAGATCTCACGCATAGAGAGCAGAATCATGGGGAAATTTAAGGAGGAACTCAAATAGGGACGCGGAGGCGTCCTTTTTTCTTTTTTCGATTTTTGTTATCGGAAATACAAATGGCACAATAAAACTCACATTCCACCAACCTGCTTCGATATGTTGACTTTCCTCGTATTTTGATGATATAATAAAAGATAGAAAAATGTAAAATGAGGAAGAATATGACCTTTCGGAAGCTTCCAACAGGCGTTCAGGATATCCTTCCGCGCGAGTGCCGAATATTAGGCGAAGTGCGTGAGCGGCTTTCCCGCGCCTTTGAGGCGCGCGGCTACGAGCCTGTGATTTCCGCCGCCGTTGAATATTATGATACCTATGCAGGCATTACCAATGCGCTGCCCCAGGAGCGCATGTTCAAGTTCACCGACCAGGACGGCAAGCTCCTCGTGCTGCGTCCGGACGCGACGCTCTCCATCTCCCGCATTGCCGCGACCAAGCTGCCCGATCCGAACGTGCGCCTTTCCTATTTCCTCAACAAGTGGGACGCGCAGAACACGGGCGGCGTCAAGAGCCGCGAGATCATCCAGGCGGGTGTGGAGCGCTTTGGCGAGGAGGGCGCCTTCTCGGACGCGCAGACCATCGCTTTTGCCGTGGACTGCATGCGGGAAGCCGGATTGGAGCACTGCATCGTGGAAGTCGGGCATGTCGGCTATATGAAGGGAATCCTGACGGGATGCGGGCTGACTGACGCTCAGGCAGAGGAGGTGCGCGCCTATATCAACGCCAAGGACGGGCTGAATGCTGAGCGCGTCCTGCGTGCGGCAGGCGCCAAGGAAGATGCACTTCTTGCGGTGCGTGCGCTTCCGACGTTGTTCGGCGGCGCGGAGGTCTTTGACCGCGCCGAGGCGCTCACAGGGAACGAGCAATCGCGTGAGGCAATTGCGCATCTGAAAAGGGTACATCGTATCCTCACCGACATGGGATACGAGCAGAGCGTCTGTTTCGATCTCGGGACAGGAAAAAGCCTTTCCTACTATTCGGGCATCGTCTTTTCGGGACTTGTGCAGGAAGTGGGTGCGCCTATCCTCAGCGGTGGCAGGTACGACGATCTTGCCGACGACTTCGGCAAACATATTCCCGCCGTCGGCTTTGCAATCGGTTTAAAGCGCGTACTCGTCGCGCTCGAGCGGCAGGGCAGGCTTCCCGAAAGCGAGATGCCTGACGCTGCGGTCGCATGCGAAGTTGGCGCGGAGGGACAGGCGGATGCGCTTGCCAAGCGCATGATCGCCGAAGGAAAGCGTGTTACGCTTGCCGCTGCGTACGGCGAAGCGGCACTTGCAGATATCGCAGCAAAAGAAAAATACCTGGTCACAAAAACGGGGGTGCGTCAGTTATGATCACGTTTGCTCTGTCCAAGGGACGGCTCGCCGAGAAGGCGGGACAACTGCTTGCGGCGGCAGGAGTGGACACCGCCGTTCTCGCCGAAGATACGCGCAAACTCGTTCTCGAGAGCGCGGATAACGCCTATCGATTTTTCCTCGTCAAGCCCGCAGACGTCCCCATCTATGTGGAATCCGGCGTCGCGGATCTGGGTATTGTCGGAAAGGACACGCTCATTGAAGAGGGACGCGATCTGTATGAGATGCTCGATCTAAAAATGGGGGAATGCCGTCTGTGCATTGCGGGTTATCCCGAGCGGCGGGATGTGCTTACCAATCCCCATCTGCGCGTTGCGACAAAGTATGTCAATACTGCGCGCCGCGTGTTTGCCGACCGCGAGGAGATCGAGATCATCCCGCTGCACGGTTCCATAGAGCTTGCGCCCGTCACGGGACTTGCGGACGTCATCTTTGATGTCGTACAGACAGGCGCTACCCTGAAAGCCAACGGGCTGGTCGTGCTGGAGGATGTGTTCACGGGGATCACGGCGCGGCTGGTTGCAAACAAAGTCAGTCTCAAAACAAAGGCGGCGCAGATTCTGCCTCTCCTGGAGCGCCTGAAGGAGGTCCTATGAAGATTTACGACAAAACTTCCTGTTCGCAGCTTTTAGAGCGCGCCTTTGCCGCGCGCGAAAAGGAGCTTGCCGCAGTTAAGCAGATTTTATCGGACGTGCGTGCGCGCGGAGACGCGGCGGTGTTCGACTATGAGCAGAAATTTGACGGAACGTCGCTTACGCGGGAAAATTTCCGCGTCTCGGAAGCGGAGTTTGCAGCGGCGTACGAGGCGGTCTCTCCCGAGCTTTTGGTGAGCCTGAAAAAGGCGATCAACAATATCTATGCCTATCACAGCCGCGCGGGAAGAAAGGACAGCGTCGAGACGCACGACGGCAGGACGACGGGCTATGTCGTTCGCCCCGTAAGCGCCGCGGGCATCTATGCGCCCGGCGGCACCGCGCCGCTCTCCTCCTCCGTCCTGATGGGCGTCCTGCCCGCAAAGGCGGCGGGGGTGGAGCGCATCGTGCTCGCAACGCCCGCCAAAAACGGCGTCGTCGCGCCGCTGACGCTCGTCGCGGCAAAAGAGTGCGGTGTCAGCGAAGTGTATAAAATGGGCGGCGCGCAGGCGATCGCCGCGCTTGCTTACGGCACGCAGTCGGTGAAAAAAGTTGATGTCATCGCGGGTCCAGGCAATATCTACGTCACGCTCGCCAAGAAGGAATTGTACGGCGAAGTTGGCATCGATATGCTCGCAGGTCCCAGCGAGATCCTCATCATCGCGGACGAGAGTGCGAATGCGCGCTATGTCGCGGCGGACGTTTTGTCGCAGGCGGAGCACGATGTGCTCGCCCGCGCCATCCTCGTCACGCCGAGCATGGCGCTTGCCGAGGCGGTCGCGGAAGAGGTGGAATTGCAGCTAGAGCGCCTTCCGAGGAAGGAGGTCGTGCGCAAGTCCATCGATACGAGCGGCGGTATCATCGTTGTCGACAATTTGCGGGAGGCGTGCGCGCTGGCGAATACCGTTGCGCCAGAGCACCTCGAGATCTGCACCGAACACCCCGAAGCGCTGCTGCCTTCGATCACGCATGCGGGCGCGGTGTTTTTGGGACACTACACGCCCGAGCCGGTCGGGGACTATTTCGCCGGACCCGATCATATTTTACCTACGTCGGGCAGCGCTAAATTTTTCCAGGTGCTCAATGAGGACACGTTCACCCGCAAGATGAGCGTCATCTCCTATACGAAAGAAGCGCTTTTTGCGGACGGGGCGGACATTGTACGGCTCGCAAAGAGCGAACAGCTCGACGCGCATGCAAATGCAGTTGCGATCCGGATGGAGGAAGAAAAATGAGAAAGGCGCAGACAGAGAGAAAAACCAAAGAAACGGATATCGCGCTCTCGCTCACGCTGGAAGGCAGCGGAACGCCCAATGTCACAACGGGGGTGGGTTTTTTTGACCATATGCTCGAACTTCTGACCGTACATTCGGGCATGGATATCAATCTTTCCTGCAAGGGTGATCTGCAGGTGGATGCACACCACACTGTCGAGGACGTCGGTATCGCATTGGGCGATTGCGTGCGGCAGGCGTTGGGCGATAAAAAGGGCATCGCGCGCTTTGCGGACAGGCTCGTCCCGATGGACGAGACCGCGGCGCAGGTCGCCGTCGATTTCAGCGGCAGAGCAGCGCTCATCTTTCCCGATCGTCTCTCCGGTAAGGTGGGCAGCTTTGACTTGGAGCTGATCGAAGAGTTTCTGCGCGCTTTTTCCGCGCATGCGGGCTGTAATCTTTACGTCAGGATTCTCAGCGCGGGCAATCGCCACCACATGGCGGAGGCGATCTTCAAGGCGCTCGCGCTGTGTATCCGTGATGCCGTGCGCATCGTTTCGGACAAGGTGCCTTCGTCCAAGGGGATGCTCGAATGATCGGCATCATCGATTACGGCATGGGCAACCTGCGTTCCGTGCAAAAGGCGATCGAATACCTCGGCGGCAGGGCGTGTATCTCGTCCGATCAGAGGGAGCTGGACGGCTGTGAAAAACTTATTCTCCCGGGCGTCGGGAGCTTCGCGGCGGGGATGAAGAATTTGAACGATACGGGACTGGCCTCGTATATCGTGCGCCGCGTGCAGAACACGCCGTTGCTCGGCATCTGCCTCGGTATGCAGTTTTTATTGCAGGAGAGCGAGGAGGAGGGCGTCAGCGCGGGGCTGGGGCTGATCGGCGGCAGGGTCGTGCGCTTTACCGAGGGCAAGATCCCGCACATCGGCTGGAACAGCGTGGAGGAGATGCGCTCGCCCCTGTTTGCGGGCATCCCTTCGGGGACGGAGTTCTATTTCGTCCATAGCTACTATGCCGATACGACGGAAGAATTCACGATCGGTAAAACGGAATACTACCGCGTCTACGCCTCGGCGGTGGGCAGGGGCAACGTCTACGGCGTGCAGTTTCACCCTGAAAAGAGCGGCGCGGCGGGTCTGCAGCTGCTGCGCAATTACATGCAGCTGTGAGCATCGGAGCAATGAATATGATCTTATATCCTGCGATCGATATATTGGAAGGGCGCGCCGTACGGCTTCTGTACGGCAGACGCAACGAAGTAACCGATTACGGCGATCCCGTGGACTGCGCCAAGCGCTGGGTGGACATGGGTGCGAAGATCCTGCACGTCGTTGACCTTTCGGGCGCGTTCGGGGAAAAGAGCACCTTTCACAGGAGCCTGGAGCGCATCGCGGCGCTGGGCGTCCCCGTTCAGTCGGGCGGCGGACTTCGCTCGATGGACGCAATTGTCCGCCGCTTCCGCATGGGCGCGGACCGCGTCGTTCTGGGAACGGTGTGCGTGGAACAGCCTGAGGTGTTAAAGGAGGCGGCGCAGACGTACGGCGGCAAGATCGTCGCGGGCATCGACGCTAAGGGCGGCAAGCTCGCCGTCAGAGGCTGGACGGAGATCGCCGAAAAGGACGCCTTCGATTTCGGCTGCGAGGCGCGCGCGCTGGGCGTCACCGACGCGGTGTTCACGGACATCGGCAGGGACGGGGCGCTCACGGGCGTCAACCTCGAAGATACCGTCAAAATGGGCGAAACGGGGCTGAATATCATCGCTTCGGGCGGCGTGAGCAGTATGGAGGATCTGCGCGCGCTTGCCGAAAAGGGCGTATACGGCGCCATTTTAGGTCGGTCCATCTATACGGGCGCGATCGATTTAGCGGCGGCGCTGGAGGAGTTTTCATGGTACGCAAGAGAATAATTCCCTGCCTGGACTTAAAGGACGGGCGCGTCGTCAAGGGGGTCAACTTCGTCGACCTTACGGACGCGGGCGACCCTGTCGAGACGGCAAAAGTATATAACGCGTTCGGCGCGGACGAGATCGTCTTTCTGGATATCACGGCGAGCTACCGCGGCGATTCGCCCATGTGGGACGTCATCTCCCGCGCGAGCGAGCAGGTCTTTCTGCCGCTCACCGTGGGCGGCGGCATGCGCACGACGGAGGATTTCCGGCGCATGCTCTCCTGCGGGGCGGACAAGATTGCGGTCAACTCGGCGGCGATCAAGACGCCTTCGCTCATTACGGACGCCGCGATGAAATTCGGGCAGCAGTGCGTCGTGCTCGCGGTGGACGCAAAGCGCAACGATGCGGGCAGGTACGACGTATACCTCAACGGCGGCAGGGTGAACACCGGGCTGGACGCGATCGATTGGATCGTCAAAGCGGTGGAGCTGGGTGCGGGCGAAGTGCTGCTCAC
>JAGHIT010000077.1 GCA_017887095.1 Clostridia bacterium
AATTTTCGTTGTCCACGCCGACGATGATGTTCAGCTCGGAGGAGCCCTGGTCGATCATTCTGACGTTCACCCCTGCGCGCGCGATCGCCTCGAACAGGCGGGCGCTGACGCCGACGCTGCGCGTCATGCCGTGACCGACGACCGCAATGAGCGCGATATCGTTGATGACTCGCAGGCTGTCCGGCTTGACTGCATCCCTGATCTCATCACACATCTCTTCCAATAGACCGCCCTTGAGCTCGGCGCTGTCGATGACAAAGGACATGGTATCGATGCCCGTTGGAATATGCTCGAAGGAGATGCCGTGCTTCATAAAGACGGCGAGCGTACGGTAGGTGAACCCGATCTCCTCGTTCATGAGTGACTTTTCCAAAAAGATAACGGTAAAATTCTTTTTACCCGCAATGCCTGTAACCCGCCTTCCGCTGTATGTATAGCGAGAAGTGGGCAGAATATCCGTGCCCTTATCCTCAGGGCGGAAAGTATTCTTGATGCGGATGGGAATATCAGCTTCGCGCACGGGAAAAATGGACTCGCTGTGCAGCACATTCGCGCCCATATAGGAGAGCTCGCGCAGCTCCTTATAGGAGAGGGAGCGGATAGGCACGGGATTTTCCACGATGCGGGGATCGCACGCCAAAAAGCCGCTGACGTCCGTCCAGTTTTCATACAGGTCCGCCCCCGCCGCCCGCGCGACGATCGCGCCCGAAATGTCGCTGCCGCCGCGGGAGAAGGTCTTGACCCTGCCGTTTGTGTCCTCTCCGTAAAAGCCCGTGACGAGCGCACGTTTCTTGCCCTTGAGCGCCTCCGCGAGCAACGCATAGGTACGCGCGTTGTCCAGCTTGCCGTCGGGACCGAATTTGACAACGTCGCGTGCATCGATAAACGGGACATCCAAAAGCGCCGCCATGACTCGCCCCGAGAGATACTCGCCGCGAGACGCGCAGAAATCGGGTGACGCTTCTTTGACGATCGCTTCGCCCGTCTCCGCAAGAATGCTGTCAATGTCCAGATCCAGTTTCAGCTCGGACACAATGCCGCGGAAGCGTTCGCAGATCTTTTCAAACGCGGCGCCCGTCTCGCCGCTGACGACGACGTTATCGTACGTTTCATATAAAAGATCGGTGACCTTGATATCTCCGCCGAACCGCTTCCCCGGCGCAGAAACGACCACATAACGACGTGTAGGATCGCTTTCAATGATGCTCTTGACACGGAGCATCGTGATGCCGTCCGCCATGGACGTACCGCCGAATTTACATACCTTAATCATAGCTGATCTCTCTGCCTTCCAGATAATATCTCTTTTCCTTGCTCAGACCGAGCGAAAATGCCTTTTTGGGGAGCAGCGCGCCGCCCTTTAATGCGGGGAAGAAGTCCTCCTTCTCCATCGCCGTCAATAAAATGCCCGCGCAGTCCTCCTCCGCGGCGCAGGATTGCAGGCGCTTTGCACCGTGAATATAGTCGATGCGTCCGCCGTTGACGCGAACAAACTTCTCGCACAGTTCGTCGGCGATGCGCACGCCCTCGATGCCCGCAGGCAATCCCGTTATGACATTGCCCTCCCGCTTGCACTTGACGTTGCGCATGACGAAGTCGCAGAACACCTCCGTCTCCACGTCCTTCACAAGGCGGTGGATGGGATGAAATACGACGGCGGGATCGCAGATGTTGACCATCTCGACGAGCGTGAAGCGCGCGGGATGACTCCCAAGCTCCTCTTGGCGGAGCGTCTTTTTGAGTTCTTCCCAGTACTGCTTCGCCGCAGCCACGGCATGATTTCCGTCCGCGACCGCAAACATCGGATCTCCCTTTGTGTGCAGCATGTTGACAACATCCGAAGCAATATAGTCAGGGACAAACCACCCCGTCAGATGCCCGCCGCCCTCCATGAGATCAAAATCATACAGCTTTTCCAGCTCTTCACGCAGCAGGCTTTTGACGGCCCTGTCCTTTTTATCGCGGTAAAAGACCATCGTGTGCGGAAATTCGAGCGGCGTTTTCTGACGGACGGCAACTCGAAGTGCAAGCCGATCGGGAATCACGCGCTCGGAAGCACGAATGGGCGCAGACACGCCTTCCTCGGCACTGAACGCTTCCAGATCGATACACACAACGATTCCGCGGCGGATCCCCGAACGCGTCGTACGCTCGGTGAAGACAAGCCCGCGCGTCAATTTAGAGAGCACGTCGCTTTCCAATGCGGAATACATCGCGTTGCGCGCGCGCTCGGCATATTCTTCACCGTCATCGTCCAAAAAGATTTCCGGAAGAATAAAGTTGAGCGTAGAGGGCGCGTCCCCGACGCAGCGCTCTACGCGTTTCCAGTATTCGCGATCAGACGTAAACTGATCGCAGGCGATGACCGCCCATGTTTCAAATCCCTCCCGCGGCAAAAGAATGCGCGGAATACGCAGACATGATTTCATATAGCGTTGATGACAATGACGGCAGCAACAGCAAGCACGGCGGCAAGCAGTTTGAGCGGAACGTTATGAGTGAACAGTTTGCCGAGAAAAGACCAGAATTTCACAAAAATGCCCTCCTAATCACAAAACACGGTCTGGCAAGAACGCCGCGGATCGGTCCAAAAGATCCACGCACAACGCCCTTACGCTTTTTTTGCCCCGCTGTTGAATTCCTTCCAGTAATAGTCTTTAAGATATTTCTTCAAGCTCTCCGAATCGACGTAGCGGGTGATCTCGCCGCGCTTGACGAAGGAGACGATGCCCGTTTCCTCGGAGACAATGATCGTGGAGACATCCGCCACCTCGGTCACGCCGATGCCTGCACGGTGCCGGGTTCCATAATCCTTGGGGAAATCCTTCTGCGTGAGCGGCAGGAAGCATCCCGCCGCCTGGATCTTGTCCCCATAGATGATCATGGCGCCGTCATGCAGGGGCGCTTTGGGAATAAAAATGCCCTCGATGAGCTGATTGGAGATGTTGGCATTGAGCGTGACGCCGCTGTCGATGATCTCCTTGGGCAGATTTCCGTTGGAAAGCACGATAAGCGCGCCCGTATTGCTCTTGGAGAGGCTCTGCACCGCCTTGACGATGCCGGAAATATACTCGTCCGCACGCGCACTGACTGCATTGTTCTTTGCCGCCTGCGCCCCCTGGACCGGATGCACGCGTTTGCCCGCAACATTCCAGACGATGCGCTTGATCTCCACGCTGAACAGAAGCAGAAAGAACAGCGACATCAACATAATGAAGATATAGAACAGTTCTGCAGTGAGATGCTCGGAAAATAGCGTGATCACGCCCGTGCAGACGAGCAGAAACACATAGACCACGATCAGCTTTTTTGCGTTATTCTCATACAGCGTTTTGAGTACGAAGTAGATGAGCAGGAACAAAAAGATCGCTTCGATGACGATGATCCAGTTCTCCGCAAAGTTCGCAAAGATGCCCTGTATGCCCTCCCAGACTTGCTGAGGTGTACGCATCTGCCGTTCCCTCCTTTCCGCCGCGCGCGGCGGCGACCCCTTTCTTCCCTATTATACTTTTTTTCGCAAAAAATGCAACGCGTTTCCCGGAAAAAATCGCCTTAGTCATAAAATATTTTTGCGATCGCATCAAAAAGCGCGCCTGTTTTGGCATATTTCCCGCTCTTTGCGCCCGAGGAGAGCGCATAGAGCTGTTCGTACAGCGTCCGCACGCGCTCCCGCCCCAGCCGCGCCGCCGTCTGCCTGTTCTTCTGCACGGCATACGGCCTGACGCCAAGCGATTTGGCAAGTTCGCCGTCGGGGGCAGAGGACAGGGAAACTTCATACAGGGTACGGAAATGACCCGTGAGCGCCGAAAGACAGGCATGCTCGTCGTACCCCTTTTGCAGAAGATCGTCAAGGATCTCCATGAAGCGGGCATAGTTTCTCCCCGAAGCCGCCTGGGTCAGTTCGTAGATCTTATATTCCGTATCCTTGGCGACGTATGTTTCCACCGAGTCCCGTCCGATATGCGCCCCTTCGCCGAACATGAGCGCAAGTTTTTCCGTCTCCTTCTTCATGCGCGCGGCGTCCCGATTACAGAAGCGCACCATAAGGGACGCGGCATCCGCATCCATGACAAGCCCCTTTCGTTTCGCCGTGCCAAACACCCAGCGCGCGAGCATTTCCTCGTCCTCCCGACCGCAGTTCACATAGGTCACGCCCGTCTTTTTCCTGAGGTCGGCGGCGCCCGCCTTATTGCCCGCGTTGACGATGAGAAAGACGGTCGAAGGATTGGGCGAGGCGCTATATTCCTTAAAATACGTCTCCCACTCCCTTTCCGTCGGATAAAATTCATACACACGCACCAACCGCTTGTCATCAAAGAAGGGCAGCGTCTCTAGCGCACGCACGAGCGAAGGAATATCCCCCTTGAGCGCGTCCCCTTCATAACGCACGTCGTTGAGAGAAGAATTGGCGATATGACACGCGGCGCGGATGCTCTCCACGGCGTGATCGCGGAAGTACGCCTCCTCCCCCTCGATGAGATAGACGGGCGCGACCCCTTCTTTGAGTGATTTCGCAAGTTCTACAAACTTCATAGTACCTCGATTATACCATCTTTGAGCAGGTATTTCAAGCGGGTTTCGCCCGATACGACGGATAAATCGGCAAAATATGCCGCGTCGCCCTCAAAGGAGAATTCCACGGCGACGCCCTCCGCCGTGAGGACAAGCCTGTCCGCGCCTGCATAGGTGAACGCCATGCCGCCCAGCTCTACGCGGTCGGCACACACAACATGTGTCTCCTGCAAACCCGTCTCCACGTCCCCGCAGGTATAGATAACGTCCGCAGGCAGGAACGCCGCGACGTTGACGGCGCTCGCCCCGTCCGAGGAGAGGACGATGACCGCGTCCAGCTGCCCGCCGTAAGTGCGGTCGAGGAAGTCCTCGCAGGTCGCAAGCGAGACGTCGCCGTCCACGAGAAGCACCGCGTGCTCGCCGTCGCGCACGAGGGCGCAGTCCCCGCCCGAGTAGCCCGTGACGTCGATGCGGCAGCCGGAAAAGACGATATTCTCCACGCACACGGCAAGCGCGAAGGACGCCGCAAGCGCCGCGCAGAGCAATCCGCGCGCGAGCGCGGAAAGGCGCACCCTTCCGCTCAGCGTGACCATGCCCGCAAACCAGACGATACTGCCCGCGCCGAGCGCAAAACCCGCGAGGACGGCGGAAAAGTCCGCCGCAGAAAAGAGAAGTAAAAAGGCGGACAGCAGCCCCTCGGGCAGCGCCAGCAAAACGGGTCCTGCGGCGGGAAAGATCGCGGACAAAAAGCCACAGACAATAAGAGGCAGGAACAGAACGGGCAACGCGGGAATGACGATGAGATTGAGCAGTGTCCCCCAGACGGAGAAATAGCCGAACGCTTCCATCATCAGGGGAAATGTAAAGATCTGCACCGCAGCGCTCGAGGCGAACGCATCCGCCAGCCGCGCGGGGAAGAAGATGCGCCCGACGTGCAGTTTTTTCAGCCCGCGCGAAAAGGAGCCGGAGAAGAGTGCCAGTCCCGCGACCGCGCCGTAAGAGAGCTGAAAGCTGACAGAAAGCAGTTTGACGGGAGAAATAAGCAGCGTGAGCACGGCAGAAAAGCTCAATGAGGACAAAAGGTCGTACTTCGCGCCGCGAAAACGCATGACGCCCGCGACGGCACACATGATGAGGGCGCGCACGCTGGACACCGTGAACGCACACAGCGCGCAGTACCCCGCCGCCAGGCAGAGCGCGGGGACAAAAGACCACCGCCGCAGGAGCGGGCGCAGGCAAAGGGTTACGGCACCGTACAGGATGCCGATATGCAGGCCCGAGACTGCGAACACATGCGCGATGCCGCCCGTGCGCGTCTCGTCCAGAAGTCCTCCGTCGATACCCGCGGAGTTGCCCGTCAGCAGCGCATAGGCGATGCCCGCGCAGTCGCGGTCCATCTCCGTGTGCAAAACGTCATAGAGCGCCGCGTTGGCACGAAGAAACATATTGCCCGATCTTCCCGTGACCGTACATGCGGCAGGCGCGGCGGTATAGCGCAGATCGGCGGCGAGATCGGACGCCCTTCCTCCCGCCGATGGTAACGGATTTCTGGATACGTTCGCAGAAAACGTTACCACATCACCGGGACGCACACTCTCCGAGGGGAGTGTTACGCGCATGCTGCCGCCCTGCGCAGCGCCGTCAAAGGAGAGCTCTGAGAGTGACGCCACACTATAGCCGTTGTAGACGGAGACCGTTTGTACCGTGCCCGTCACGGCGTACTCGCCCTCCGCAGCGCCCGACGTAAAGTTGGCACAGGCGAGAGAAAACAGCCCCGCACCCAACCCTGCGGCGACAGCGAACAGGACGGCGACCGCCAGGAGCCGCCGCCATGCGAAAGGCGGCGCAAGCAGCAGCAAAAACAGTGCAAAGACAAGGGCATCTGCGGGGCGCAGCCCCGCAGATGCCCGATAACACAGATAGATCCCGCAGATAAGTCCCACAGCGAGCACGAGAAACGGGCGCAGATTGAGCCGCGGCAGGCTCTTTTCTTTTGTGCGCTCCTCCATGGCTCCCCTCCCGACCTCTTTGGCGTTTACAGTTTTTCAAACACGGGAATGGCCTCGAGCGGCGCGGCAACCGTTACCTTTTGTCCGCCCGCGAGCTCCTCGCCCGTTGCGATATTTTTCCACTTGCCCGCAGGCAGATAGACGTCCCGCTCCGCCATGCCTGCGTACAGCACGGGCGCGACGAGGTAGCGGCTGCCGAACATGTACTGCTCGTCCGCCTCCCAGCACATAGGATCGTCCGGGAACTCGTAGAACATGGCGCGCATGACGGGAGAGCCGTTCTCGCTCGCTTCGCGCATGACCTCCTTCAAGTAAGGCTTCATCTGTTCGCGGACGGCGACGTAGTGTTTTAAGATCTCATACACGTCCTCGCCGTAGCTCCACAGCTCATTGTCCCGCCCCGTATGGCAGAATCCGCCGCCCCAATCCCGATCGTCCAACGGCGCGCTCTCGCACGGCCCCTTGTCGCCGTGCAGGCGAAGGACGGGACAGAAGGTCGCCCACTCGAACCAGCGGATGAGCAGCTCCTTGTGCCCGGGCGCGGTGACGTCCACAAAGAAGCCGCCGATGTCCGTCGTCCACCAGGGGATTCCCGCGAGCGAGACGTTCAGTCCCGCGGCGAACTGGTCGCGCAGCGTCTCGAAATTGCCGATGATGTCGCCCGACCACAGCACGACGCCGTACTTCTGACTGCCCGCCCAGGCGCAGCGGATGAGGTTGCAGATGTCCTTCTGCCCCGCCGCCGTCTGCCCGTCCCAGAACGCTTTGGCGTGCATGACGGGATAGACATTGCCCACCTGCAGATCGGTGCCGAGATAGTAGCGGTAGTTATCGAAATCGTACGCCGTGTACTCCGGCTCCGCTTCGTCCAGCCAGAACATATCGATGCCGTCCTCGAAGTAATTCCGGCGGCACTTGTCCCAAAGATACGCCTGCGCGGCGGGATTGGTCGCGTCGTAGAGGTAAGAATCGCCCAAAAAGTCAAAGCACTGACTGCCCCGCTCGGGACGGATGAGCAGCCCCTTTTGGCGCATCTCGGCAAAATTTTCGCTCTTTTTGTCGACGGTCGGCCACACGGAGATCATGCAGCGGATGCCGTAGGATTTAAGCTCGCGCACCATCGCGGCGGGATCGGGCCAGTAGACGGGGTCGAACTTCCACTCCCCCTGCCTCGTCCAATGGAAGAAATCGATGACGATGACGTCGAGAGGAATGCCCCTGCGGTGATACTCGCGCGCGACGGAGAGCACCTCCTCCTGCGTACGGTAGCGGAGCTTGCACTGCCAGAGTCCCAGCGCGTTTTCGGGAAATTCGGGCGCGCGCCCCGCAAGCGCGGTGTAGTTCGCGAGGATCTGCTTCGGCGTGCCGACGGTGATCCAGTAATCGAGCTGGCGCACGCTCTCAACGTGCCATTCGGTGACGTTCTTGGCAAATGTTACTTTGCCGACGGCGGGCTGATTGAACAAGAACCCGTAGCCGAGCGAGGAGAGAAGGAAAGGCACGCTCGCCTGCGAATTGCGCTGGGCGAGCTCCAGCGTGCAGCCCTTCAAATCCAGGCAGTCCTGCTGGTACTGCCCCATGCCGTACAGTTTTTCCCTCTGCGCCTCAAAGCGAAGCGTGCATTCGTAGTCGCCGCCGCGGATAGGCTTGTACTCACGCGCTACGATGCGCAGCGACGGCGTGTACGGCATGTCGTACTCGTAGCAACGATAGTACTCCTCCAAAATCTGAACGCCGCTCCTGTAGAATCTGATCTTGCCGAGGCGGTCGACGCGAGCAGAGATCGCGCCGTTCGTGATGACCGCGCTATCTCCTTCAAGTCGAATGTCGGCATTACCGGCTGCGGCGCCCTCGAGCGCCCAGTCCCTGTCGTCAAAGGCGCAGTTCATCGTCGCGCGCACGCGGAGTGCGTCCTGCCCCTGCGCACAGATGACGACCGTCTCCCCGTTGCGGGAAATCTGCAGCATATTCTCTTTGATCTCAAACATAAACTCCCTCGATCGGATGGCTTTTTCTGCCCCGATTATAGCATATTGTCCGTATATTTGCAAGATTTGTCCATAAATTGCCTGCAAAATCAGACATATTTCTTACTCATCGATACATCAAAAATACTGCGCGGCGCGCCGGATGGCGCGCCGCGCAATGAGGTCTGGAAATCATCTGCCGTACTTGTGTTTGACGTTGAGCCTTGCCAGGGCACGCGCGAGCCGCGCCTGTGCCGCATGATGCTCCTCGATACTTCGCTTTTGCAATAACGCCTCCTTCGCCTCATCGGCGGCGCGGCGCTGACGCACTTCGTCTACCTCTTCGGGGCGGAGCGCGGAATCCACCAGTACAAGGACTTCCCCGTTTTCGATCTTCATGATGCCCGCAGCAACGGCAGCGGGATGCGTCTCGCCGTCAGGCGTACGATAGGTGAGTATCCCCGGGACGATGGCACAGATGGTATTCGAGTGTCCCGCCTGAACGCCATACTGCCCGTCCAGTGTAGGAATCACGAGAGATACGCAGTCTCCCTCATAGAAAGGACTGTCCGCCGCCAGAACATGCAGAGGAAAATTCATACCGCGCCTTCCTTGATACGCTTTGCCTTGGCGTACACGTCATCCAGCGTGCCGACGTTGAAGAACGCCGCTTCGGGCAGATCGTCCGTTTCACCCGAGACGATCGCCTTAAAACCGCGCAGTGTCTCCTTGATGGGGACATACACACCCGGCACGCCCGTGAATTTTTCCGCCACGAACATGGGCTGGGACAAAAAGCGCTGCACCTTTCTCGCGCGATAGACGACGGTCTTGTCCGCCTCGCTGAGCTCGTCCATACCGAGGATCGCGATGATATCCTGGAGTTCGCGGTATTTCTGCAATGTCTCCTGTACGCTGCGGGCAACATTGTAGTGTTCCTGTCCCACGACGTCCGCCTCGAGGATGCGCGATGTGGACTCCAGCGGGTCGACGGAAGGATAGATGCCCTGTTCGGCGATGCGGCGGGAAAGCACCGTGGTCGCATCGAGGTGGGAAAAGGTCGTCGCGGGCGCGGGATCGGTCAGATCGTCCGCAGGGACGTAGACCGCCTGCACGCTGGTGACGGAGCCGCTGCGCGTAGAAGCAATGCGCTCCTGCAAAGCGCCCATCTCCTGCGCAAGCGTGGGCTGATAGCCGACCGCCGAGGGCATGCGCCCCAGGAGCGTAGAGACCTCGCTGCCCGCCTGCACAAAGCGGAAGATATTATCGATGAACAACAGCACGTCCTTGTTCTCGCGGTCGCGGAAGTACTCCGCCATCGTCAGTCCCGTGAGCGCAACGCGCATTCTCACGCCGGGTGCCTCGTTCATCTGCCCGAACACGAGCGCCGTCTTTTCACTGACGCCGCTCTCGTTCATCTCTGTCCACAAATCATTGCCTTCGCGGCTTCTCTCGCCGACGCCCGTGAAGATGGAATATCCCCCGTGCTCGACGGCAATGTTATGGATGAGCTCCTGAATGAGCACCGTCTTGCCGACGCCCGCGCCGCCGAAGAGTCCGATCTTTCCGCCCTTGGAGTACGGTTCCAGAAGGTCGATGACCTTAATGCCCGTCTCCAGTACTTCGACGGCGGGTGACTGGTCTTCAAAGGCGGGGGCGGTGCGATGGATCTCCCAGCGCTCCCGCGCGTTCACTTCGCCCTTGCCGTCGATCGGCTCGCCGAGAACATTGAACATTCTCCCGAGCGTCGCTTCGCCTACGGGGACACAGATCCCGCAGCCGTCCGACACAACTTCCATATTGCGGCGCAGCCCTTCACTGCCCGCAAGCATGATGCACCTGACGGCATTGCCCTCGATGTGACGGGCGACCTCCATGACGCGCGTTTCGCCGTCTACCTGAACGCGGAGCGCTTCCCTCAGGCGCGGAAGCTGTCCCTTTTCAAATGCAACGTCCACGACGGAGCCGGCAACACGCACAATATGTCCGATACTCACTATGATCCCTCCCGATTTCGCTGCGCCTGCGCACCGGCGGAGATCTCCGTGATCTCCTGCGTGATCGCGCCCTGACGCACATGGTTGTAGCGCATCTGCAATTCGTCGAGAATTTTCTGCGCATTTCGGTTTGCCGCATCCATAGCCGTCATGCGGGCGTTCTGCTCACAGCAGAAACTGTCTACCAACGCGCTGTAAATAAAGCCCGTCAGATAGCTGGGGATAATGTTATCCAGCACCTCGCCGATAGACGGCTGGAACTCAAAGGGCGTATGATCCTGTTCCTTTGCCGTTCCCACAGAAGTAAATTGCGCCCGGTGAAAGGGCAAAAGCCTTGTGACGCGCACCTGTGCATCCATACCTTTCCCAAGGTCGGTATAAATGATAAAAATTTTTTTAAGGCTTCCGGAATCGTATGCCTCAAGCAAAACGCCGGCGATCTCCCGCGCGCGGTGGATGGTCGGATTCTGCGCCGTATAGAGAAAACTGCGGCGGATGGGAATATCGTGCCGCAGGCAGTGCTGTCTCCCGTATTCTCCGACGACAAAAAATTCTGCCTTTCCGTTCAGATCGACAGACAGCGCGTGCGCCGCTTTAATAACGTTCTGGTTGTATGCGCCTGCAAGTCCTTTGTCTGCCGTCACAACCAGACAGCCGACCGGTCCGTCCAACTTTTTTTCGCCCTGCGGAGGATAGAAGTATCTGTTCTCCACGCGCTCATCCGTACGGAAGATGCGTTTGATCTCCGCCTGTACGGCATTAAAATATGGACGCGTACGGCTCAGTTCCTCGCGTGCCTTGCGCATCTTCGCAGATGCTATGAGGTACATGGCGTTCGTGATTTTCTGCGTATTTTTCACGCTTGCCATGCGGCTCTTCAGCTCCTTGACGCCCGGCATTACGCTCCCTCCCTGCGCGAAGACCAGACACCGAGAAATTGCTCTGCAAGCGATTCCAGTTTCCCTTTGTCCCCATCGGAGAGCAGCCCCGTCCCCTCAATGGAAGCACACAGTTCCGCCGCGCTATGCTCAAACCAGGCAAGCATTTCGTCGCGGAAAGCGCCGATCTCGTCACGAGGGATATTCTGCATGATCCGATGCATCGCGGCAACCAACGTAATGACCTGCTGCGAACGGGACATGGGATGATACTGCGGCTGACGCAGCAGACGCATGAGTCCTTGTCCGTAAGCGAGCTGAGCCCGCGTCGTCTCGTCCAGATCGGACGCAAACTGCATGAACACCTCGATCTCGCGGTACTGCGCCAGATCGAGGCGGAGCGTGCCGGCGGCGCGCTTCATCGCCTTGGTCTGCGCGTCGCCGCCCACACGAGAGACGGAAAGTCCGACGTTGACGGCAGGACGCTGCCCCGCAAAGAAGAGCGAACTCTCCAAAAAGATCTGCCCGTCCGTGATAGAAATGATATTGGTCGGGATATACGCCGAAACGTCGCCCGCCTGCGTCTCCACAATGGGAAGTGCCGTCATCGAACCGCCGCCGCGCGCCTCGGAAAGATGCGCCGCGCGTTCCAGAAGACGGGAATGCAGATAGAAAACATCTCCGGGATACGCCTCGCGTCCCGGGGAACGTCCTAAAAGAAGGCTGAGCGCACGGTAAGCGACGGCGTGCTTGGAGAGATCGTCATAGACGATGAGCACGTCCTGTCCGCGCTCCATGAAATATTCTCCCATCGCACAGCCTGCATAAGGAGCGATATACTGCAGAGAAGCCGATTCACCCGCCGACGCATTGACGACGATGCAGTGTCCGAGCGCTCCCTTGGCGCGCAGCGTCTCTACGATACGCGCGACCGAACTTGCTTTCTGCCCGATCGCGACATAGATGCAAATGACGTTCTTCCCGCGCTGGTTGAGGATGGTATCGATGGCGATGGCGGTTTTTCCGGTCTGCCTGTCTCCGATGATCAGTTCACGCTGTCCCCTGCCGATGGGAAACATACTGTCGATCGCAATGATCCCCGTCTCCATAGGGCAATTGACAGGCTGACGGTCAATGATCGACGGCGCGGGCGCCTCGATCGGACGATATCCGCTCTCAGCAATCTCGCCTTTTCCGTCTATAGGATCACCGAGCGCGTTGACGACGCGTCCCAAAAAACGCTCGCCGACGGGGATCCCCGCCCGCTTGCCGGTACGGCGCACCGCACTCCCCTCCTCAATGCGACTGTCGTCACCGAAAAGAATACAGCCGACGCAGTCCCGATCCAGATTCTGTACCATGCCGCGCGTCCCGTCCGCAAAGAGCAGGATCTCGCCGTATTCCGCCCCGGATAACGCCCCGACCGTTGCGATCCCGTCGCCGACCGACAGCACCGTCCCGATCTCCTCCGCGACGACGCGCGGCGTCCAGTTGCGCACCGATTCCTTCAGCAGCGGAATGATGTTCCCGTTTTCGTCGGGAACCTCGGTAAGAACGTCATGCAGCTGACGGAACCTCCCGCTGATGCTCCAGTCATAGATCTCCGCGCCCACCTCCAGACGGAATCCGCCCGGATACAGTTCGCTTCTGCGGAACTCAAGCTCTACCTCTCCGTATTTGTTTTGCAAAAAAGCTTCAAAACGCGCACGCTGCGCCTCATCGGGCGGCGCGGCAGCATAAAGGACGGCATGACGCTTCATTCATTGTCTCCTTTTTTCTCCTGCGCTTCCGCCGCATCCAAAAATTGATCAAACGCTTCAGAAGCCGTTTCACGCAGCGCAAGCTTCTCCGTCGCTTCCGCCGCAAGCGCCGAAATTTCGCGGCGCGCCTCCCGTACACTCTTTTCCTTTTCCCGCACGGCATTTTCACGCGCTTCTTTCAGAATGGAATCCGCCTCTTCCTGCGCAGCATTTTTGCGCATAGCCGCATATGCATCCATTGTCTTGCGCGCATCGGCGCGTTTCGCCTCGATCTCCGCGTCGGCGTCGGCAAGTTTCTGCTCATATTGAGCACGCAACCGCGAAGCCTCCGTCTGCTTACGCTCAGATTCCGCATCCTGTTTTTCGTACTCGTCTTTGCGCTTCTGCATAAATTTACGGACAGGCTTATACAGCAGCAGCCAAAGACCTGCAAACAGGATGATAAAATTGAGAAGATGCAGCAGGATCTGCTGCCAATCGATATTCAAAGGCATAACAGCCTCCCGTTACAGTTATAGTGCAAATATGATTAGTATGGCAATGACAAGTGCGTAAATGATCGCCGTCTCAATAAAGATGATGCCCAGCATCATGTTCGAGCGGATCTTATCTCCCGCTTCAGGCTGGCGGGAAATAGCTTCGTTGGACTTTGCAATCGCGATACCCATGCCGATCGCACCCGCTGCAGCCGCCAGCCCGATCGCAATCCCTGCCGCAAGCGCCTTCCCGCTTACGGGATCGCTTTCGGCTTCCGTCTCGGCAGCGGGAACGGCTTCCGCCGTCCCGGACGTCTCGGCACTCACGGCAACAACTTCCGCTGCGGGAGCTGTATCTGCCTGCATTGTCGCGACAACGGTGATCGCAACGGCGAAAAGGGCCACGAACGCGATCAGAACGATCGCAAGAATGCGCTTCAGGTTAATTGCTTTTTCTTTCATAAGGTCACCTCAGTTTGAGTTTTGGTTTGTTTTTTATGTGAGCGTGCGCTCTCTTTTTTGACCGGAGGTTCCGTCACCTCCCCATAAATCAGCGCCGTGAGCATAGCCAGCACATATGCCTGCACGACTGCATGCATGAGCGTGAAAAGCACTCCTACAATAACAGGAAGAACAAAAGAAAGCGCAAGATAGTAATAGACCAGTTCCGTCACAAGCATACCGCTCAACAGCGCGCCGAACAGACGGAAGCTCATGGAGATCGGGAGCGAAAATTCCTTCAGCGTTCTGAGAAGCCCCCGCCCCTTATTTGCAGCAATGCCGCCGACAAGGATGAAGACATAACTCAGACAGCCCAACGCGATCGCGCCGTTGATATCGGAGAGCGGCGCCGGCAGCGTAACGCTTGTCCCGTTCACCGTCTGCCACGGCACCCCCACAAGCTCAAAGAGCGTTCCGAAAAAGATATAGACGCCCGCCGCAAAGATATATGCCCCGAGAACGTTGTTGCGGTGCGGGCTGTTGTTGCTCGCCATTCCTCCGAAAAAGCCCACCGCCTGTTCAAGAACAAGCTGAAACTTCCCGGGGATACGCTTAAAGCGCGGTATGACAAAAATGCGTACGATTGCCGCAAAGAGCAGGATCGCACCCGTCACCAAATATGCCGAAATCAGCCCGGGATTGACAGGCAGCCCAAACAGGTCGATCTTATCGTTCTCGTGCAGAATGGCATCCTGCATACTCTCCTGAATACTCGCGTCCCGTTCATAGAGTCCGTTTGTGAGGATGATCCCCGTGATCAGCAGCACGACCACAGCCGAAACGATCGTCCAAAAAATGATTTTTTGCTTTTTGCTCATGGTTCCCTCCTTCGGCAAACGCCGCGATCCCCATTTTCGCCGCGTATCATTATACTCTTCTTTCCCGCGCGCGTCAATCGACTTTCGGTCGAAGAACCATAAAAAAAACGGATTGAATTAATCCGTTTTTCGTATTTTGTATCCAAAATATGACATATTCCGCTATTTCTGTACAAGGACACCGCGCCCCACTCTGCAGAACAACACAGATCAGGTTTTTCCGCATCATCCGGCAGACCGCTTTCCCCCGTCCGCTTTCTCCGATAAAAATCGATTGCGAAAATGATTTCGTGCACATGTGCAAACATCACCGCAGAATACGGCAACCGCATCTGCCGCCGAAAAATCAATCGAAAACGTTTCCCGCGTGCCATCCGAAAACCCGATCTCCAGAGAGACGGGAAAATCCGGCGGCGGAAGATCCCGATAGCCGCGAAGCTTGGAAAGTATTCGCTCCACGCGCAATTCATAACGATGCGCAGCACGTTCGTCAAACGTCGCCGTCAAAAACTTCGGCACATTTTTAGCGCTATATCCTTCCGGGACAATAACGTGAATGTCTCCGCACAGATATAAACTTGTCAAATTGTCCGAAAGCCTCCGCAGCCGATAATAGAGATGAAAATAGTCCGTGCGGAAATCCCGATCCCGCTCTGCATTCCCCATTGCATAAGTGACCATATATTCAAAGTATATCATAAAGGGCGTATCAATTCAAGCAAGTTGCACCATTCCGATGAGAATATTTCGGATTTCACGATTTAAGATTCGTCAACGTATTCACCGTAAGCGCCAACAGACGATTTTCCCGCCGTGCATGCCCGATCATGTCGGGTGTAACGCGATCCCCCGCACGCGCAATGGGATGCCCGCGATCATCAAAGACGCTTCTTTTGACGATACGCCCTAAAAGATTGGTTCGATCGATGCGCACTGCTTTCCCTTCCCCCGCTTCCGCCGCAATGGAAGTCTGCTCATGATTCGTCGTCGGTGTTGCATGATCTTTTTTCTCAGTGCAGAGAGAAGAACGCGGCATTCTCTCCTGTCTGTGCGCCTCGCGTTTCCGCGCAGCAGTCCCGGCCGTACGGCGCTCTCTTTCGCTCGGATAAACAATCACCGTTTCCCCTATCGCAGCACGGACTATGGGAATTTTTTCTTCTCCCTGCTTCCCGCGCACACAGAGAGCGGGGATCTCCCCGGTTTCCACATCCGAAACCGTCCCCATTTCTTCTCCCGTATGCAGATATACCATCCGTCCGACCGGAGAAGGTTCTCCCGTCGCTTCGGATAACCGTTGCCGCCCGGCGATGACTGCATCCGCGACCGAAAGTACGGCACGAGCGGGCAGAATAAATTCCTCTTCTTCCGTATCAGCGCAAATTAGACACGCAATACGCGAATAGTCGCGCGCAAACTGAAGCGCGGTGACGTATCCGAGCCGTTCTCCGGCGCGGGACAGGACTGGTTTTCCGATCAATGAAGAAAGTTGCATAATGACCACCTCTCATGCTATTGTATGCCGCGTTTGGCTGTATACACGAAAATTTTTTATGGAAAAAGAAAATTTTTTGTCAAATACACTAAAAAACGCTTGATAATTTTTTCAGACGGTGGTAGAATAAAAATCCGTTAAAAGAATTTGTTTTTCATATCCATTGGGGTGTCGCCAAGCGGTAAGGCAACGGACTCTGACTCCGTCATTCGTTGGTTCGAATCCAGCTACCCCAGCCAGTTTAGGGCGATTTTTAGCGTTTTTAGGCTAAAAATCGCCTTTTTTGCTGTCCTTTTTCCTCTACTCACTTCAAAATTGTGGGGTAAATTGTGGGGAAAATGTGGGGTAGTTTTATGTATCCTAATTATAACGGATAGTCAATTTTTTGAGCCTCTTGAATCAAGTATTCATTGGAGTAGTCTGTATAGCCTCTGTCAACGGCGGAACTCTTTACGTCTTTATCGAAAGAATGTCCTGCCCAGAGCATAACCGCTTCCAAATTGCAACCCGATTCTTTATATTGCGTACAAAAAGGAATGTATGATTAATTCTCGCTTGGTTTTGCGTGCTCTTTGTCTATCAGTTTGTAATAGATATGAATGTTTCTGGGAGCAGGCGGGTGCCAGCGGTTATTGTGCTCCG
>JAGHIT010000078.1 GCA_017887095.1 Clostridia bacterium
CAATAACGCCCTGCAGATCCAGACATCGCAGATCGTTCCCGGAGACAGCACCGAGGAGGTCGATACCGCATACTATAAGAGCGATTATGCGGATGCCAATCTGCTTGCAATGAACGTCGATCAGCTGACGGAGGAACAGGCGGCTGCCGTTTCGAGCGGACTTGCCGAACTCAACGCGGACCAGGATGCGTTCATCGAGTATGAAATGGAAAACAGCGCGGTGCTTTTGAAGAACAACGGCGCACTGCCGCTCGGTGCGGGAGAGCGCTCGGTCAGCCTGTTCGGCTTTGCATCCAAGCAGCCCCTGTACAGCTGCGCATCGGGCGGCGGCAAGAACGACGAGGCGCGTGTAGTCGACTACATCACCGCCTTCCGTGAAAAGGGATTTACCGTCAATCAGACGCTGTATGACCGTTACCCCGAACCCGATCTTGTCCAGTCCTTCGGCGGCATGGTTGCAAAACGCTTGGACGACGAGCCCGATCTTTCGACCATCTTCACTGCCGATGTGGACGCGTCCGTCCGCTCGACGGGCGGCGTGGGGATCGTCATCCTCTCCCGCGAGGGCGGGGAAGGTGAGGATATTCCGAAATTTGTCACGGAGGGAGACGGCACTGTCCGCAGCGGGCTGGCGCTCTCCAATAATGAAAAAAATCTTCTGGCCCGGGTCAAGAATTATAAGGATACGGGCGCGATCAGCAAGATCATCGTGCTTCACAACTCTCCCTATGCCATGGAACTCGGCTGGCTGGATGAGTACGGCGTGGATGCTGCTCTGCATGTCGGAACGTTGGGTCTGAAGGGAACGCTCGGCGTCGTTGATTTGCTGACGGGCGCCGCAAATCCTTCCGGCAGGTTGGTCGATACCTTTGCGGAAAATTCTCTTTCGTCCGCTGCCGTGCAGACATGGTACGACCAGGCGTTCACCAACACGACCTATCAGGATGACGTTGCCTATGTCGCAGGACAGCCCGTGAGCAACGCGGGGGCAGAAAAGTACATGGTCCTTACCGAAGGGATTTACACGGGCTACAAGTACTACGAGACGCGCTATGAGGACGCCGTCCTCAATCGCTACAATGCGACGAGTACCGTCGGTTCGACAAGCGGTGCGTGGAATTATGCCAACGAGATGGTCTATCCGTTCGGTTATGGTCTGAGCTACACGACCTTCTCGCAGACGCTCGATTCCGTGACAGGGTTTAATTCCGATACCATTACGGTGAAAGTGAATGTCCGCAACACCGGCGCAACGCCCGGCAGAAGCGTGGTACAGGTGTATGCGCAGACGCCTTACGGAGCGTATGAGCAGGAACATGATGTGGAGAAATCCGCGGTACAGCTCGTCGGGTTCGGCAAGACGGGTGAACTTGCGAGCGGGGCTTCGGAGACGGTGACGATCGAGATCGACAAATACCTTCTCGCATCCTGGGACAGCACATCCAACGGCGGCGAGGGCGGGTATATCCTCTCCGAGGGAGATTACTATATCGCGATCGGGGACAATGTGCACGATGCACTCAACAATATTCTCGCGGCGAAGGGCGCCGAGGGGATGACGGACGAAAACGGTAATTCCGTTGCGGGCGATGCTGAAAAGGCAGAGCGCTTCACGGGCGGGTTCGATGACAGTACCTATCGTTACAGTGAGGCGACGGGCTATCGCGTCAAGAACCAGTTCGAGGACGTGGATATCAACTATTGGCTGGACGATGCGGATAAAGTCACATATATGACCCGCAGCAACTGGGAGACCTTCCCGACGGCAGTACCTCAGATCGAGGCGACCGGAGCGATGGCAAAGTTGCTCTCCTATACTTACGAGAAGGCGGCAGATGCGCCCGGCTATGATGCTTCCGAATTTGGTGTGGATGCGGGGCTGAAGGTCGTCGATATGCGCGAAGTCCCTTGGGAGGACGAGATCACCTGGGATAAGTTCCTGCATCAGATGACGCTGGAGGAGCTCGGCGTCTCCATTGCGGACAGCTTCGGCAACGCAATGGTGGAGTCGATCGGAAAGCCCGCGTCCGTCAACGACGACGGTCCCGACGGATGGAACCAGAAGTATGTGATCAACGGCGCACAGGCGACCTGCTATATCGGACAGGCGACGGCGGCCTGCTCATTCGATACCGCACAGCTCGATCAGCGTGCTTATTATATGGCGGAGGACGGTCTCTTCTGCAAGGCGTCTCAGGGCTGGCTTCCGGGCGGGAATTTGCACAGAACTCCCTTCTCGGGCAGAAACCATGAGTATTTCTCCGAGGATGCCAATGTCAACTATCTCTACCTTGACGGCATGGTCAGAACCTTTATCGATAAAGGCATCAGTGTCGGAGGCAAGCATTTCGCGGGCAACGATGTCGAACTTAACCGCAGTAATATCAGTATGTTCCAGACGGAGCAGACCTGGAGACAGAATTCCCTGCGCGGGTTCGAGTCCTCATTTACGAAAGGCGGCGCAACGTCCACGATGAACTGTAAGGGCGGCATCGGACTGCGCAATATGTCAGAAGATTATGCCTCTCAGGTGGAAGTGCTTCGCAATGAGTGGGGATTCAAGGGCGTCGTCATTGCGGACGCAGGCAGCGGCCGCGGCGTAGAGGGGATTCTCAGCGGTACGGACATGTGGTGTCTGTTCGGTTCCCGTTACTCCGGTGAGATCATCGATTCCATCGAGCAGAACAATGACGGCGATCTGCTGGATGCGGTCCTCACGGCAAACAAGCGTTACTATTACGCCTTCTCCAGATCCATTATGGTAAACGGGCTTTCGTCCGACAGCGACATCATTCAGCTCACTCCTTGGTGGCAGCCTACGATCATCGCGATAGATTGCGTGGTCGGAGCGGTCGTGCTAGGCTCGCTGGCAGGATATATCGTCTGTTCCCTGAGCAAGAAGAAGGAAGAACAGGAGTGAGGGCTGTTCGGACAGCAGTATCATCAGGAGGTACAGTATGAATATTTTCAAAAATAAAAGCATTGTTGCATATCTTTCCCTTCTCGTTCCCGTTCTTGCGATCGTGCTCGCAATCATCGGAGGGGCGACCAAGGGGTTGCTCGGCGACACATTTTCGTGGGTCATCGTTTTGTTTCTTGTGCTCGGTGCCGTGGTAAGTATTGCGGCGTTCCTCTTTCCTAAGGCGGAAATGATCCAGGCGGTTGCACCGATCTTCTACGGCATTGCTCTCGGTCTGATCTTTCTGGACGGCGTGGAAGTGGTCTCGTACGGGTTGATCGGCATCGACAATGATGTCGGCGGGCATATGTCGCTCACATTTCTCTATCTCATTCTCGGTGCGGTCACGCTCATCCTCTCAATCGCAAGCGCATTCTTTGACTATACACGCGAAGCCAACAAGTGACCCCCCTATTGGCAAAATACGCCCTCCCGTCGGGAGGGCGTATTTTGTGGGACAGAAAAAGCGTAATATTTATCCTTGGTAGAATATTATGAGAACAAAGGACATAAGCGCAAATTTTGCGTTTATGTCCTTTGGATTAGTTGAGTTTTTTCAGAAGTTCTAACAGAGTTCCCGATGCAATGGTCGGACCTTGAAAGTTGGATTTAACGCCTTGGGATTTTAACATCTCCAAAGTCAGGCTTCCGCTTTTATAGGATTCAAGTAATTTAATTTTAAAATATTTTTCACTTCCAATCATTTTGTCGCTTGTATAGAATTTTTTATCGTCAATTGTCCTGTTATCTGTTTCGATATTTGTTTCAACAACAATGCACTTGTATGCAATTTCGGCACGAGGAACTGTCAAATATATGAAGACAGTGTCTCCTGTCTCATAGTTTGCGTGCTGCTGCCATTCGAGTTCGCCCAATTGATTGAAGGCCTCTGCAATGTTATAATATTCTGTATTACATGCAATGACCCAGGCTTTTCCGCCATTAAAGCTTTCGTCGTTACCAATTATATTTCTGGCCGATTCATATTTTATTGCGTCGTACTCTTCTTCTGTCCAACCGCCAACGCTTTCCTTCAACGAAGATATATTCCAAATCTCTTTTGCAAGCATAACATATGCTTCTGCACGCTCATGAATAACGGCCTTAGTTATTTTATCATAGGGTTTTATGCCGTATTTACCAGCTATTGGAACAAAGAGGGGATTGTTTTTATAGGTTATCTCATTCATGGCTTGTGCTAGAATATTATCCCTTGCATACATTTTAACTTTTTTAGTGTATGTCATATTCTGATAGCTGCGATTTCTGTCTTTTGTTAGGATAATTAAATCTCCTATTTTTTGGCGCTCGGTATTAAATTCTTCTTCATTTTCAAATTGTTCTTTATAGTCCTGATACTTATTTGGAAGGATATGTTCAACATCATAAGGATTTTTTACTTTTCTGTTTACATATTTATCAAAGTCTGAGGGGTTGCCCATACTTTCATTTATAAAAGAGGCAAATCTTGCCAAAAAGTGAAGAGCGTATCGCTTAAAAAACTGATTCTCGTAATTTAATCTATCAAAATTGTCCCATCCTATATACGAAGATCCAAGCGCTTTCGTGAGAATGATGGCAATATCTTTTATGCTTTGATTTCTTATATTTACGAGTACTTTGAAAAGAGTGCTTTTGTTGGTGTTAAAATTGGCTTTTTTATAATTTAAAATTTTGTTTGAGGCAAAGATATCAACAAAGCGAGAAACTAATTTTATTTTTTGATCTACTATTTGAACCGGATCATTTTTATCGATAGCCGAAATAATTAATAAAGTTTGATAATTCAAATCTCTATTTGCATTATAAAATACATATTCGTAACCTGTTGTATATGTTTGTGAATATTTTTTAACCCTTGAATAGACGTTGGCTATTTGCACCATTTCTTTCAGAATGAGATCTTTATAATCGGAAGACTTATTCAATCCCATGCAAGTTTTTGCATTTTTCCTTACCCATTCATAAAATTTTTCGCCTAGAAGTTCGTAATCTTTATCTTCAGAATCTATTTTTTTTTCGCGCAGTGTTCTGGCGTAATTGCCGCGAAGCCAAACGGAAATGAATTCCACATCGGCTGTATTTACGATACCGCTTTGATCGGATCCTGCTTCCTCCTTTATTTTACCTACGATTCTCTGCCAAGTTGCATTTACCTCAGCTTTATCATCATTATCTCTAATTTCATTTAATATGTAGGCCTTGAGCATTTCAGCGCTATTAAGGCTTAAGCCTCTGTCATTCATCGTAATAAATATTGTATGGGCATCTTGTTCGGATGGCGTTACGATTTCAAGCAATAATACTTTTTGCATTACCCAAAAACCAAAATAGGGTAAGGCCTCGATGGGGATCTCGTCTCTACATAATTCTTCTATATCAAGATATCTATCCAATAAGGTTTTTGAACTCTCATTCTCAGGCTGAAAATTTGTGTTTCCGGCATACAAATTTTCCATACAGGCTTTTCGTTCTTCAACATTGATGTTAAATGTCTTTTTTCCTCCGAACGGACAGGAACAGATCATATTCGGCAATGTGGCATCAAGTATGTGATTTCCGATACCGTGAAGTAACTTGTTGATATATATCAACAAAAGGGTTAAAGACGTTAATCTTTGTTGTCCATCAATAATTTCGCGTGTCGAATCGTCGCCCGTTCGGATTATGCTGCCCATAAAATAAAAGCCATACTGAGCAACTTCGCTTGTATCATCATGTTTAAAGGAGCTATTATAATAATATGAAAAGAAGCAATCAAAGAGGTCATTAATCATCTGTTCTATTTGCTTCCTTCCCCACCGGTACTCTCTTTGATATACATTAATTGAAAAAGTTTTATTGTTTAGGATTTCATATAAAGTTTCTGTTTTATTGATTCTTTTCATAGGAAACTGCCTCACGGTAAGATTATATTAAACATTATAGTATAGTCAACCTAAAAAATCAATTAAATACATGTATCGTATTAACACAAATTGACCGATTGTTAATACAGGGAGAATCAAAATTTTTGCCACTAAAATGAAGAAAAAGCGCCCAAAATGAGCGCTTTTTCCATGGTGCGAGTAATCGGATTTGAACCGATATGGGATCGCTCCCGAGGGATTTTAAGGCAGTCAAGGCCCTAAAACAAGCATCAAAAAAGCCGCTTTTTTGCCTAGTTTTCATAGAAAAACCTTTGTTTTTCAGCAATTCAAATTTTCAATTCCCCAAATTTTCCCCGAGATCAAGAGTCGGTGCGAAAGAACAAAATCAGCCCCGTGGGATTTTCTCCTACGGGGCCGTTTTTCTTTGTTTTCTCCCCATTTTTTCCCTATTTTCTCCCCAAAAGGGTATCAATTGAGAGATCGAGTGCAGTTGCTAAAGTAATGAGACTGACAAGGGATGGAGTTTGTTTTCCTGCGTACCAACGCAGAAGTTGTGACTCGTCTATGTTAGTCTTTTTGTGGATTTGATATCTGGTCATCTTGGAGTTATCCATGGCTGCTTTCACGTTTTCTGAAACGCTGCCTGTTACGGTAAACGTTTGCGGAGTGAAGTCAGCGACGAAACCAAACAGATAGTCTAAAGGGCAACGAAAGACATCGGCAATTTTGATAGCGTTTTCCAAAGAAGGAATGTGTTCTTTATTCAAAAAGTCGTAAAGTCTTGATAAGCGTATTTTGGTTTTTTCGGAAAGTTCTTTGATGGACATGCCGCTGTCGGCAAGAAGTTCTTTCAGGCAATCTCCGAAGTAATTCAAATGATCCATAGAGCTGTTCCTCCCTCAGCAAAAAGTTTTCGACAAAATTCGTCAAACGTTTTAAATGAATCAATAATATTATGTCATTTTGATGGCTTGCAATGCTTGATATTCCTACGAAAATCAAGTATACTAAATAGGAATTAACGGTGCGCAACGTTAAGAATAAAAAGGAGGCTGGCGAAATGTCAGAAAGAAAAATGAAGGCGGAAGAACTGATTCAATACTTGGAAACAATGATGAAGGACGAGTTTATTGCAAAAGTCGCAAGGGAAGAAGA
>JAGHIT010000009.1 GCA_017887095.1 Clostridia bacterium
AATCCTACGGATATCCTCGGCGTACACGATTACGATGCGGAAAAAGCGGAGGACTTTGCAAAGTATGCAAACGGATACGACGGCATGCATCCGCAGGGATTCGCGCTTTTTGCGGAAGGGGAGCGGTATGCGGGTGAACCTGTCCTTCTGACGGAGTTCGGCGGCAGGGCAATGCAATTTGACGCCAAGGGCGAGGCGTGGGGGTACAGTGGCGCGGCGCAAAATGAGGAAGCGTTCTTTAAACAGCTCGGATCCATCATGCAAGGGGTGTACTCCTGCAATTTCCAGGGATACTGCTATACGCAGCTCACCGACGTCCAGCAGGAAGTGAACGGACTTTTGACGGCAGAGCGCAAGCCGAAAGCGGACATACAAAAGTTAAAGCCAATATTCGCCGGATCAAAGTAATACTTGGCGGACAGACGAAACGTCTTTTTCAGTAGCAGGTAAAGTTTCCATTGTATTATAAAATTGTGGCGTCAGGCAGTCGGAAAATACATATGTGCAAAAGATACTCGTACCCACTTGTACAACAGGCGGTTATACGGTGTTTACTTGCTCCGTCTGCGGCGACAGTTATACGGGCAATGAAACGCAGGCTCTCGGACACAGCTATAAGGCATCGACAACCTCCGGTTCCTGTACGAGCGGCGAGGAGTTCGTCATCTTCGACGGTGGGCAACATGGCTATGATAATATGTTCTGCGATGAACACGATCCAGACCAGCTGAAGCACCGTCCCCTCAAACGGTATGAGATACCCGCCTCCAAGCTGGTGCTGGAACCGGGCTACAATATCGACTATGAGGATGAAAAAGAGGACTTCGTGGTTGACGAGGCGGATACCGTGGAACTGGTCAACGGCGGGCGGATGCCCTGGGAACAGGTCAAGCGGGACGGCATTGACTACATTGCACTTTACTATGTGAACGAGAAAGGAAAACGGGTGCAGATTCTGGATGCGGAATTAGCATGAGTACAACAAGACTGTTTTGGTAGCAGAATATGTGAGAAGCAAAATGGAACAGGCATACTACACCGCCGTTTTCTGGCGCGGCGGAAAAAAGATTGATCTAAATGGACTAAAACCGGATGCGGTACGGTGTCTGTCTGTGACGGGAGAGTGGAAGGTGAATCTGTCCTTCCTGCGAGATTATCCCAATCTGGAGAAACTAACCCTAATGGAAAAGTGTGAGGGTGTAGAAGTTCTCTCCGAGCTAAAGCAGCTTCATACACTAATTCCTCCTCTCCACCGGAGATAGTGTGCTGGTGGAGGCCAGTCCCTACGATGCCATCTGGGGCATTCGGCTTTCAGCCAGCTCCCCCGAAGCACAGGACCCGATGAAGTGGCGGGGGCAAAACCTGCTGGACTTTGCTCTAATGGAGGTATGGGACGAACTGCGCCGGGTCACGCAGAATGAAATATTGTGCGACCGGAACGCAGTTTGAGGTAACATGATGGAATTATTTGCAAAAAGATTGACTTGGGAGCTGGACAATGATGAAGGGCTGACCCGTCTGTTCTTTGAATGGGAGGAGACGGGTCTGTTTGAAAAGGGCGGTCGGGAGTTTGTCTTTGTCCCGGGCGATACCGTGATTCTTGGCTGGGAGAGCTTTGTCCAAGGGTTGGACAAGGTCAACCGAGAGGAACTGGCAGACATTTTTGCGGAAATCGAATATGAGGGCACTGCTGAGGAATTTCTTCGGCAAGGTATGACCTCGGTGCGTCAGGTGACCATCGGCCCTATGATCGTGGGTCGGAAGCCGGAGGAGATCGGCTGGGAAAGCGTACCCATGAACGACCCTCGCATCATCGCTCACCCGGACTGGCTGGAGAACCTGCAGAAGTTGGCAGGCCGTAACAGTCAGAGCCTTGAGATCCATCAAACGGTTCGCTTTGAACGCAATGGATGAGTGGGCTTATCTGTGCGGAGGCGGAAACCGCACCCTGTTTCCCCGGGGGGATGGATTGGACTACTCCATGCATCTGCACCACTTTGAAAGTGAGGAAGATCAGGGCAAGCCTACGACATGGAACAGCCCAACTTTTTTGGTCTGTCTATCGCCTACGACCCCTATAAACGGGAACTGGTAGACGGGAAAACATTGACACCTGCGGCGGCGACGGCGGCTGCAATATCTGCGGTGGCATGGGGCCTTTGCTCGGATATATGCCTTGTTCTCCTCACTGTAAACCGGAGATTCGGGAAGATAACGAGATCCACAATGACTATGACTTTTTCCGTCCTGTTATCCGGGTGCAGATCTCCGGGTGGAGAATGGTATCGCCCGGAGATGAGAGGTGAAAATGCCGGATGATCGAAGCAAATATGAAAATCCACATTACTTCTTCGGTTATATTTGAATGTGGCGATGTTGCCATTGTTGGAAACGGTGAGTTTCGGGCTTCATCAGGAAAAGTGGATGGCCTTATTCTGTATGCCGACACTTTGCGGTATGAAAACGGGACGAAGCTCTCACGGGATGAACAGGAACGTCTGAAGTGCCTGTATCAGCATTTTGTATTGAACCAGGAAGATTTCATCGACTGGGATATTTGAAAAGAGATTCCCCATGAAATGTTAACAGATTGAGCAGCTATAAAGAGTGAAATGGATTGGAATGAAAAGGTGAGCAAATTATCTTGGCGATCGTTTCTCTGAATCGGTTTTCGTTGAAATTGATGCAGATATATAGAAATAGTTGACAGGATGCTTTGTCTGCGTTATAATATATATGCAGAATGTAATTTGTCTTGCATATGCAAATATTTGACCGCTTGCGCAGTTGCGCAAGTCATCGCCATACGGACAGGCGGGTCAACTGCCGGGCGTGTAAAATCGCGCACGTGGTGTTTGCCACATTATTGATTGGGCCAGAAGCTCAAATTTTATAAGTTGATAACTTTATAATCATAGACTTACAAAGCGTCACTTGTGAAACGATCAATAAGAGTAGTTAAAGTATTTGCAAAGACATACTTACTCGAAAGAATGTGTGAAAGTGCGGGAGTTTTCCCGTTCGGTTCTCCATGATTGAAGTGAAGAGCAGGTGCTTTGAGGGCACTGCTTTTTTTTACGAGGAAAATATGAACGACAGAGATCAGACACGCGCACCTTTATATGAAGCGCTGGAGAGGCTGCGTCGGAAGCGCGTGGTCCCTTTTGATGTGCCGGGGCATAAGCGCGGCAGAGGAAATCCGGAGCTTGTTGCCTTGCTGGGAGAAAAATGTGTCGGACTGGACGTAAATTCCATGAAGCCGCTGGACAATCTGTGTCATCCTTCTTCCGTTATCAAAGAGGCGGAGGCTCTTGCGGCGCGTGCATTTGGTGCGGAAGAGGCTTTCTTTATGGTGGGCGGAACGACATCTTCCGTACAAAGCATGATTTTGTCCGTTTGCAAAGAAGGGGATAAAATCATTCTGCCGCGCAATGTGCATAAAAGCGTAATTAACTGTCTTATTTTGTGTGGCGCGATTCCCGTCTATGTCAATCCGGAAGTCGATCAGAGATTGGGGATTTCTCTCGGAATGGAGATGGTCCATCTGGAGGAAGCGATCCGAGCCAATCCGGAAGCGGTTGCCGTCTTTGTAAACAATCCTACATATTACGGAATTTGTTCTGATCTGCGTGCGATCGTTCGCCTTGCGCATTCGCATGGGATGAAAGTATTGGTAGATGAAGCGCATGGGACGCATTTTTATTTTCACGAACTTCTTCCGGTAAGCGCAATGGAAGCAGGCGCCGATATGGCGGCGGTCTCCATGCATAAATCGGGCGGAAGCCTGACACAGAGCTCCTTGTTGCTTCTAAACAAGGGGATCAATGCCGATTATGTTCGTCAAGTCATTAATCTGACACAGACAACGAGCGCTTCTTATCTGTTAATGGCAAGTCTGGATATCAGCAGACGAAATCTTGCCATGAACGGACACGCTTCTTTTGAGAAGGTGATGGAAATGTCACAGTATGCGCGGGATGAGATCAACAATATCGGTGGTTATTACGCATATGGTAAAGAACTGATCAACGGTACGAGTATTTATGATTTCGATATCACAAAACTCTCCGTATATACGCGCGATATCGGTTTGGCGGGCATAGAGGTATATGATATTTTGCGCGATGAATACGACATTCAGATTGAATTTGGGGATATAGGTAACATACTCGCATATATTTCCATCGGTGATCGTATTCAGGATATTGAACGATTGGTCGGCGCTCTTGCTGATATCAAACGTTTGTATAGTAAAGATAAAGCGGGAATGCTTGCCAATGAATACATAGCGCCACAGGTTGCGCTCTCGCCGAAGTCTGCTTTTTACGCGGAGAAAAAGTCCTTGCCTCTGTGTGAAACGGAAGGGTACATCTGTGCGGAATTCGTTATGTGTTATCCTCCCGGGATCCCGATCCTTGCGCCGGGGGAATATATCACGAAAGAGATTATTGATTATATTCTCTATGCGAAGGAGAAGGGGTGTTCCATGCAAGGAACGGAAGATATTCGCGTAGAACGTCTCAATGTTTTGGCATAAGGAGAAATAGCGATGGAAATGTGGTTTTCCGATATACATACACCAAATGTCAAATTATCTATCCGCGTCACCAAGCAGTTGTTCAGCGGACAAAGTGACTATCAGCAGGTAGACGTATTCGATTCGGTTGATCTTGGACGTTTTATCAGCCTGGACGGGGAGATCGTTTTTTCCGAAAAGGATGAGTTTATCTATGATGAAATGGTAGTACATGTTCCTATGGCGGTGCATCCGAATGTCAGGAAAGTGCTTGTCATCGGCGGCGGCGACGGCGGTGTCGCCAAAGAACTGTGCAATTATCCCGAGATCGAACAGATCGATGTGGTTGAAACGGATGAAATGTTCATTGAAGTCAGCAGACAATTTTTTCCGGAAACGGCAGAGGGGTTGAACGATCCCCGCGTACATATCTTTCCGCAGGACGGGTTGCGCTTTTTGCGCGGAAAGACGGGGGAATACGATCTGATCATTAACGATTCCACGGATCCGTTCGGACCGACGGAGGGACTTTTTACCAAGGAATTTTACGGGAGCTGCTATAAGGCTCTTCGCGAAGACGGTGTAATGGTGTATCAGCACGGCAGTCCGTTCTATGATGAAGACGAGGACGCCTGTCGCAGTATGCATAAAAAAGTATATCGTTGTTTCCCGATCAGCCGCGTATATCAGGCACACATTCCCACATGCTCTTCCGGATATTGGCTGTTCGGGTTTGCGTCTAAAAAATATCATCCTCTGAATGATTTCCGACCGGACAAATGGAACGCGAGAAAAATTAAGACCTGGTATTATACGACCAATCTGCATAGGGGCGCGTTTATGCTGCCTCGCTATGTGGAAGATATATTAAAAGAAGCGGAGGAAGAAAAATGAAGAAGCTACTCATTATCGGTTGCGGCGGTGTTGCTTCCGTCGCAATCCACAAGTGCTGTCAGGCCGATGATGTATTCGGAGAAATTATGATCGCAAGTCGCACAAAGTCCAAGTGTGATGCGCTGAAAGCGAAGTTGGAAGGGACGACGCGGACGAAAATTTCAACAGCTCAGGTAGATGCCGATGATGTGCAGCAGCTTTGCGCACTGATCCGCAGCTATCGTCCCGATGCCGTTCTCAATGTCGCTCTGCCATATCAGGATCTGACGATCATGGATGCCTGCCTTGCGTGCGGCGTCGATTATATCGATACCGCCAATTACGAATGCGAAAATACGGATGATCCTGTGTGGCGGGCAGCTTATGAGAAGCGCTGCAAGGAACTTGGATTTACCGCTTATTTTGATTATTCCTGGCAGTGGGCCTATCGTGAACGGTACGAAAAGGCGGGTTTGACCGCTCTTTTGGGCAGCGGTTTCGATCCGGGCGTGACAAGTGTTTTTTCTGCGTATGCACTCAAACATTATTTTGATACAATAGAGACCATTGATATTCTCGATTGCAACGGCGGAGATCACGGATATCCTTTTGCAACCAACTTCAATCCCGAAATCAATTTAAGAGAGGTATCTGCTGCAGGTTCTTACTGGGAGAACGGCAAGTGGATCGAAGTTCCTCCCATGTCAATTCACAGGGAATATGATTTTGCAGAAGTCGGCAGGAAGGATATGTATCTTCTTCATCATGAGGAAATAGAATCTTTGGCAAAAAATATTCCCGGGGTAAAACGCATCCGCTTCTTTATGACTTTCGGACAAAGTTACTTGACGCATATGCGCTGTCTGGAAAATGTCGGGATGCTTTCCACGACGCCTGTCGAATTTGAAGGGCATTCCATTGTTCCCATTCAGTTTCTGAAGGCTCTTTTGCCGGATCCGGCTTCGCTCGGTCCCCGTACAAAGGGAAAGACCAACATAGGATGCATATTTACCGGATGGAAAGACGGAAAACGCAGATCGGTTTATATTTATAATGTCTGTGATCATCAGGAATGTTATCGTGAAGTCGGTTCACAGGCAATTTCTTATACGACGGGCGTTCCCGCAATGATTGGCGCGATGCTGGTCGTGACGGGCGTTTGGAAAAAAGCCGGCGTCTTCAATCTTGAAGAACTTGATCCTGATCCTTTCATGGCAGCGCTCAATCGCTACGGACTGCCTTGGGTGGTCGAAGAGGATCCCGTACTTGTTGAATGAATGCATCGACTGCAATGAAGATAAATCAATTGCCTACGCCTGTCTATGTCATCGATGAAGATAAACTGACGGACAATCTCCGATTGCTCCATCGCGTGGAAAGCAGCACAGGATGCAAAATATTGCTGGCGCAAAAGGCGTTTTCCGCATTTTGTGTGTATCCTCTCATCGGTCAATATCTCAGCGGCACGACCGCAAGCGGGCTATATGAGGCGCGGTTGGGAAAGGAAGAAATGGGAAAGGAAAACCATATCTTTTGCCCGGCTTACCTCGACGGCGAGTTTGACGAAATTGCACAGATTTGTGATCATATCGTTTTCAATTCCTTTGCGCAAAAAGAAAAGTTCGGCAAACGCTGCGGTCGTGTGAGTATCGGACTCCGCGTCAATCCGGAATTTTCCACGCAGGAGTCCGCGATTTATGATCCGTGTGCTCCGGGATCGCGTCTGGGGATCACAAAATCGAATTTTCGCGAAGATCTTCTGGACGGCGTTGAAGGTTTGCATATGCATACGCTCTGTGAACAAGGAGCGGATGCGCTGGCAGCGACAGTCCGGGTGTTTGAAGAAAAATTCGGATCGTATCTCGGAGCAATGCGTTGGCTGAATTTAGGCGGCGGTCATCATATCACAAAACCGGGATATGATATCGACTTGCTGGAGCGTACCGTGGGACGGCTTTCGGATCGGTATGGCGTACAGGTTTACCTGGAGCCGGGAGAAGCCGTCGCTCTCAACGCCGGACTGCTTGTTACAAAGGTGCTGGAGATCGTTGATAACAGTATTCATACGGCGATATTGGATGCGTCTGCGGCATGTCATATGCCGGATGTGTTGGAGATGCCGTATCGCCCTCCGCTGAGAGGCAGCGGGCTACCCGGTGAAAAAAAATATTCTTATCGTCTTTCGTCGCGTACTTGCCTTGCAGGCGATGTGGTCGGAGACTATTCTTTCGATGCACCGCTTACGGAGGGGGATCTGCTCTACTTTGAAGACATGGCGATCTATTCCATGGTCAAGAACAACACATTCAACGGGATGCCTCTGCCTTCCATTGCGGTCATGAAGGAGGGCGAATGCCGTATTGTGCGGTCGTTCGGGTATTCTGATTTCAAAACCAGGTTATCATAATATGAAATTATTTTCTTTACCGCGGCAGGACGGTTTCCGAATGCCTGCCGAGTTTTCTCCGCATGACGGTTGTCTCATGATATGGCCATCGCGTCCCGGGTCGTGGGGGAAAGATCCCTTCGATGCCCGCCGGGCCTTTGCGGCGGTCATTCAGGCGATAGCGGAAAGTGAGAAAGTTTATCTGATCGCCGCGGATGCTTCTGCGCAAATGATGCTGCAGAAACAAATTGCTGACGGAAGCGTTGTGCCGGTCAATATTCCGGTCAATGATGCATGGGCAAGGGATACCGGCCCTACCTTTTTGATCAAAGACGGAGAGGTGCGGGGCGTAAACTGGCAGTTCAATGCATGGGGCGGACAGGCGGACGGACTTTATACCGATTACATGGAAGACGATGCGCTCGCAGAGGCATTTTGCGGACAACTCGGGATCGATGTGTATGATGCGCACCCTTTTGTCCTCGAAGGCGGGGCCGTTCATTCGGATGGCGAAGGCACGGTTTTAGTGACGGAAGAGTGCCTGATGAGTGCGGGCAGAAATCCTTATCTGACAAAATTACAGATTGAAGAGAAACTCAAAGCTTATCTGTCAGCAGAGAAGGTCATTTGGCTTCCCTACGGAATTTATGGGGATGAGACCAATGGTCATGTGGACAATATTTGCGCCTTTGTCGCACCCGCTGAGGTCGTGCTTTCGTGGACAGACGATGAGAAAGATCCGCAATATGCACGCAGTTTGGCTGATTTTCTTGTGCTGTCGGAGGCGCGCGACGCAAAGGGCAGACCGTTCAGGATCACGAAACTCCCGTTGCCGTCCAATCCCGTGATCGTGACAAAAGAGGAGGCGGAGAAAATTGAGTGCGCTCCGGGAGAGGTCCCCCGTACGGAAGGCGAGAGGCTTGCAGCGTCCTATGTCAATTTTTATATCGCCAACGGAGCCGTGGTCGTACCGCAATTCGGCGACAGGAACGATGAGAAGGCGGTCGCTGTTCTGAAAAAACTTTTTCCTGACCGAAAGATTGTTGCGGTGATGACTCGCAGTATTCTTCTCGGCGGCGGGAATATCCATTGTATAACGCAGCAGATTCCCCGGGGAGGTGCCCATGAAACCGATTAAAATTGCATGTATACAAATGCGTTGCAGCGCAGACCGGATGGAAAATATCGATAAGGCGGAACGCGCTGTCCGTCGGGCGGCACAACAGGGCGCCAATCTGATTCTGTTGCCTGAGCTGTTTGAACGACCGTATTTTTGTCAGGAAAGAAGGTACGAATACTACGAGTACGCGGAGCCTGTTCGGGAGAATCTTGCCGTCCAACGCTTGCAAAAACTTACGGCGGAGTTGAATGTTGCGGTCCCCGTAAGTTTATTTGAACGGGACGGCAATGCATTTTACAATTCCGTTGCCATGCTTGACGGAGGGAAACTGCTGGGCGTGTACCGTAAGACGCATATCCCGGACGACCACTATTATCAGGAAAAATTTTATTTTACGCCCGGGAATACGGGATTTCTCGTTTTTTCAACGCAGTTCTGTAATGTCGGGGTGGGAATATGCTGGGATCAGTGGTTTCCCGAAACGGCGAGATGCCTTGCTTTGAACGGCGCGGATGTGCTGCTTTTCCCTACTGCGATCGGTTCGGAGCCAATTTTAACCGTGGATAGTGCAGGTCATTGGCAGCGCGTCATGCAGGGACATGCGGCTGCTAATGTAATGCCCGTTGTCGCGGCAAACAGGATCGGGACGGAAAGTGTTATTCCATGTGCCGAGAACGGATACCAGTCGTCGGAACTCAGGTTCTACGGGTCTTCGTTTTTGACGGATGCCACAGGAGAGCGCATTGCAGTTGCTTCCAGGGAGAATGAGGAGATCCTGTATGCCGAATATGATTTTGCACAGATTCGGCGTATGCGGTGGGAATGGGGCCTGTTCCGGGATCGCCGCCCGGATACATATTCCCCAATCATAAAATAAATGGGAAAGTCCAATGGACGATGCCGGATTGGATATCCGAAAAACAGTTTGTGTAACAGATCGGAAAAGCAGCGAGATCTATTTCTTGCCGCTTTTTTCTGTAAGTCAAACTATGATTGAGCGCGCTTCGGGAAATGGGAGAGGCAAGATGTTATATGATAATAGGGAAATAAAAAGTTCCTTTGCGGCGATCGGCAGGGTATTATGCTGACTTGGATCGGAGAGGTTTTTTTTCGATAAAGCGGAACAGCAAGGATACGGCGGAAGGACGGACATACTACCCGGGGAAATATTCGCTGTATCTGCGCAGACAAAAGCGGATGATCTGATTTTTATAAAAAATACGAAAAAATAGCAAGAAATTTTCCGATTACCTATTGAATTTTCGGCGGAATTATTCTATAATAGGCATGTACTTTTGGAATGAAATAGTCAGGGGGTTATTATGCAGGAAAAGGCAAAACTTTGCATCGAAAAAGGCGCGACCGCGCTCGGCATCGAGTTTGGCTCCACGCGGATCAAGGCGATCCTGGTGGATGAGGACAATACGCCCATCGCATCGGGCAGCCATGAGTGGGAGAACCAGCACATCAACGGCATCTGGACCTATTCGCTGGACGCCATCCGCGAGGGCTTGCAGGATTGCTACGCAAAGCTTGCAGAGGACGTCAAAGAAAAGTACGGCGTGACGCTCACGACGGTCGGCGCGATGGGCTTCTCCGCGATGATGCACGGCTACATGGTGTTCGATAAGGATGATCGTCTGCTCGTTCCCTTCCGCACCTGGCGCAACAACACGGCGGCAGAGGCGGGCAAGAAGCTCACGGAATTGTTCAACTATCACATTCCCGCACGCTGGTCGGTCGCGCATCTCTATCAGGCGATCCTGAACGGCGAGGAGCACGTCAAGGACATCGTGTTCCAGACGACGCTCGAAGGATATGTGCACTGGATGCTCACTGGCAGGAACGTCATCGGCATCGGCGAGGCGTCGGGCATGTTCCCCGTCGACCCCGCGACCCGTCAGTACGATACGGGCATGCTGAAAAAGTTCAACGACCTGGTAGCGGGTAAAGTCCCTTTCAAGGTAGAGGATATTTTGCCCGAGATCCTCGTCGCGGGCGAGGATGCAGGTAAATTGACGCCCGAGGGCGCAAAGTTCCTCGATCCTACGGGCAATCTGCAGCCGGGTATCCCGCTCTGCCCGCCCGAAGGCGACGTGGGCACGGGTATGGTCGCGACCAACTCCGTCCGCGTCCGTACGGGCAATGTCTCCGCGGGCACGTCCGTCTTTGCGATGATCGTGCTGGAAAAGCCGCTTTCCAGGCCGCATGATGAGATCGACCTCGTCACGTCGCCCGTCGGCGACCTCGTCGGCATGGTCCATTGCAATAACTGCACGTCGGATATCAACGGCTGGGTGAATATGTTCGGCGAGTTTGCACAGCTTGCAGGCGTAGACATTCCCAAGTGGAAGCTCTATGACATGCTCTACTTCAAGTCGGAGGAGGGCGACAAGGACTGCGGCGGACTTCTGTCGTACAACTATGTTTCCAACGAGCACGTCACGCAGGTCGAAAAGGGCAGACCGCTCTTTGTGAGGACCGCAGAGGGCAAATTCAATCTTGCAAACTTCATGCGTACGCACCTTTATTCCGCGTTCGGCGCACTTAAGGTGGGGTGCGACATCATGCTCAAGGAGGAGGGCGTCAAGCTCGACCGCATCACCGGTCACGGCGGGCTTTTCAAGACGGAACGCGTCGGGCAGAGCTATCTTGCCGCGGCGATCAACGCGCCCGTCACCGTCATGAAGACGGCAGGTGAGGGCGGCGCGTGGGGCATGGCGATCCTTGCAAACTACCTCATCACCAAGAAGGAGGGCGAGACGCTGGAGAGCTATCTCGATAACCGCGTTTTTGCGGGTCAGGAGGGCGTCACGCTTGCACCCGATCCCGAGAATGTTGCGGGCTTTGAGGAATTCGGCAAACGCTACGTCGAGGGGCTTCCCATCGTCCGCGAGGCTACCCGTTCGCTCAAATACTGACAGGTAACGTTATTCGGAGGAATTGAAAATATGTTGGATGCATTGAAAGAAAAGGTCCTGAAGGCAAACCTTGACCTCGTCAAGAACAAGCTCGTCCTGTTTACCTGGGGCAACGTCTCTGAGATCGACAGGGCTTCGGGCCTTGTCGTCATCAAGCCCTCGGGCGTCGAGTATGACGAGATGAAGG
>JAGHIT010000010.1 GCA_017887095.1 Clostridia bacterium
AGAAGCTCGCAGCGATCCCTTCGAGAGAGGTATTGCTTGCAAAGATGGTCGGCTGCCTGCAGGCGCCCATCGCAAATCTCGCGTATGTCATGAACGCCATCGCGGGTCAGAAATCTTAAAAAAGAAATTAAGGAGAATTGATCATGGATATCCAGAAGTTTATCGAAGAAGTCAAGTCGATGACCGTTGTCGAGCTCAACGAGTTCGTCAAGGCGCTTGAAGAGGAGTTCGGCGTTTCCGCTGCCGCTCCCGTTGCAGTCGCAGGCGCAGGCGCAGCAGAAGCTGCTCCCGCAGAAGAGGAGAAGACCGAGTTCAACATCGTCCTCAAGGATTTCGGCGCAAACAAGATCGGCGTCATCAAAGTTGTCCGCGAGTTCACGGGTCTTGGCCTTGCAGAGGCAAAGAAGGCAGTCGAGGGTCTCGGCGTCCTCAAGGAAGGCGTGCCGAAGGCAGACGCAGAGGCAGCCGTTGCCAAGCTCAAGGAAGCAGGCGCTACCGCCGTCCTCGAGTAATCGGATCGACTTTCAAAAGCTCACGCATCGGCGTGAGCTTTTTTCGTGCGGCGAATTAAACAATTAAGCGCAACGGAGAAATCTTGCGCAGCGTTTCGTGACAATACAGGAAATGGCGACATTGTGACGGACGGAAATCTCCCAAAAACCGGAACAGCGACAAAGCACTGAACGATCTCTTGAGTATATCGCCTGAGGAGTGTCATTCTCCTCGGAATGCTGTGGTTTGGGACCGTCACGGCAATCGTGATTTTGTCGTGCCGCACGCCTGCCGCAGAGGCATAGTCGCGCAAGGCGGGAGCGCGGCACGATCGGGAGAAAGCGCGAAGACCGATCGACGGCGATCCTCGTGGAAGCAGGGCGACGGCAGACTTTTTCACTCTTGACAGTGAAACCTTTCCGTGATATAATCGGCGCATGCAACGCCTCTTTTCGGTGGCGGCGGGGAGTTGAGATGTATCGGAGAGTCGGATTTCTATGGGATTGTTTGCGCTGTTCACAGCGCTTGCGTTCGCTGCATGCGGTCTGATGACCCTTCCCGATCACATGTTTATGTGGGCGTTGGCGTCGGGACGGGACTATGTCCGGCGGCATGTCTTTCCTGTTTTGTAACAATGCATGAGGAATGGCAGGCAGCAAACTGGCCGATCCTCTTCTTCAGTGCGATCTGGGGCGGACTTGCATCAAGAAGCTTGTTTACTTATCTTGAATGAAGCCCGCATGGTGGACATATTTTACCGCGTGGGGAGAATTGAACTCCGTATTTTTCTTTTACAGTCTGTTGACCTGCGGCATCGGACGGTCTTTCCGTGATCGTCATTGTTTTCGTTGTGCTGCTTATCGTTTCGGAAGGGGACGGAGCCGATTTTTCGCTCGATTCTTCGTCCGGCGTTGTCGGAAAGCGCAGGCACAGTCCGTACGATTTTTCCGATTAGCGGAAAATCATCGACATACACAAGATTTTCATGCGTAATTCGGGGAAACCACTTGACGAAACGGCATTTTCACGTTAAAATAAAGAGGAATTATTTGGAGACATTGCTATGAAAAAGAAATTTCTGTATCGTGTAGCCGCCATCGGAACATCCGCTCTCGTTTTGGCGGGGTCTGTTGCCATGCTTGCCGGCTGTACGACGTCCAACTATCCCGAAGTCACCATCACTTATTCCTTCAACGGTGAGGATTACGCCGTCAATTACCGGCTCTCGCGTGTCGATGCGCCCAAGACGGTACAGCACTTTATCGAGCTTGCCGATGCGGGCTTCTATAATGGAATGGTTGTACACGACTATCAGGACTATACGATGAAAACGGGCGGATACCGTCTTGTAGACGGAGAGCTTGTCGAGGTGGATTACCTGAGCGAAGTCAGACGCCTTGAAGAGGAGGGGAATGCGTTTACGCAATCCGTTTGGGCGGACGAAGAGCGTACCATTCCGCTCTATTCCGTTTACGGCGAGTTCTCGGCGAACGGCGTCGAAAATGAAAACGGCAAAGAGTATGTACATTCACAGGGTGCGCTCGTCATGTACTATACCGACAAAGGTTCGGGCAACGAGCAGGTGTGGGTAGAGCGTGCGGACGGCGGAGCCGACAACGACGGCAATGCTTATCAGCAGCTCAGCTATGGATACAACAGCACAACGTCGCTCTTCTATACCTTTACGGGTGAATCGCGCACGTCGGCAGACTCTATCTATTGCGTGATCGGCATGGCGACAAATTATGAGGAAGCAATGACGAACGGGCTTCTTGCCGCCATTAACGACTATGAGGATACTTTGGACGAAGGCGTGACCTTTACCGAAGCGCAGACTGCGGTCCCGCTCAATCAGTATGATTATTTTCGCAGTGTTCAGACGGCGGGGCTTACGGATGATTTCGAGACGCCTGTTTCGATGCCGATCATTATCAAGTCGGTGGAAGTTACCAAGTATTGATATAGGAAGCACGGGTCATTTGCCCGTGCTTTTTTTGAAATCTTTTCAAGACTGCCCGATCTGCGGGTCAAGGAGGTAATTGTATGGCAAAAGGAATCATACTCTATCGTTCAAAATACGGCGCAACGAAACAATATGCAAAATGGCTGCAAGAGGCGCTCGGGTATGACTGTGAACAAGCTACCGGCGCTGCGTTCCGTCGGGCGGGAGAATATGATGCGGTGATATTTTGCGGAGCAATTTATGCTTCCGGCCTCAAAGGATTTTCTTTGCTCAGAAAAAACGCGGAGAAGCTGCGCGGAAAACGTTTGGCCGTATTTTGCGTGGGAGCATCGCCCTATGATGAAACAGCATTCTCTTCATTCAGACAGCGCCATTTCAGTGGGGAAATGGCACAGATCCCCGTCTTTTACGGCAGGGGAGCATGGAATACGGATGAGATGACTGTGGTGGACAGGACGCTCTGTAATATGCTGAGAAAGTCTTTGGAAAAGCGCGATCCCGCAACGTATGAGCCGTGGATGCAGGCGCTGATGAGTGTAAGAGACGGGAAGGCAGATTGGACGGATAGAGCATATCTTGAGCCGCTGATTGCCTATTTTAGTAATTGAATGCCGGATTGTATTCAAAAAAGTTCAGCGCGCCCGCAGTTGAATGCTGCGGGCGCGCTGAACTTTTTTACATCCGGACTTGACAGACGGCGTGCTGTCTTTTATAATGGGAACAGATCAAGTTATGCCTTTAAGGCAGAGCGATGTAAGGAGCATGGTATGAAGAAGATCTATGTCGGAGCGGCGTACTATCCCGAGGTGTGGGAGCCGTCCGAAGTTGACGCGGACATCGTCCGTATGCAGGAGGCGGGCGTCAACGTCGTGCGCGTAGGCGAGTTTGCGTGGGGTGACATGGAGCCGGAAGAGGGCGTCTTTACGCTCGACTGGCTGAAGACCGTCGTGGACAAGCTTTATGCGGCGGGTATTGACGTCATCATGTGCACGCCAAGCTGTACGCCGCCCAGGTGGCTGTTTGAAAAGTATCCCGAGACGCGCATCGTCTACGCAAACAAGGAGCAGACAGAGATTTTCTCCCGCTGCCACCCTTGCAAGTCTTCGCCCGTCATGCGCGAGAAAAACCGCATCATTACTAAGAAGCTAGGGGAGGCGTTCGGCGCCCATCCGGCAGTCATCGGCTGGCAGATCGACAACGAGATTTTTCCCTACAACGAGGGCTGCTATTGTGAAAAATGCCGGGCGGGCTTTCGCGCCTATCTGAAGGAGAAATACGGCACGCCCGAGAACCTGAACAAGAAGTGGGGCATGGCGCGCTGGTCGCTTGCATACAAGTCCTTTGACGAGGCCATCCCGCCCGTTCGCGGCAGGTGGGAGCATCCCTCCCTTCAGACGGAGTGGACGCGCTTCCATTGCAGGAATATCGTGTCTTATGTGAGCGAACAGGCAGAGATCCTGCATAATTATACAAAGGCTCCTGTCGGTACGGATATGATGGTGACCAACCTGCTGTCATATTATGATATCAACGAACCTCTTGATGTCGTGCAGTACAATCACTATGAGCCTGCGTCCGATCTTCCCCGTACTGCATTCGGATACGATTTTCTGCGTGCCGTCAAGGACAAACCTTTTTGGGTCACAGAGACTCAGGTCGGCTGGAACGGCAGCGTTTATGCCGAGTTCGGTTTCCGTCCCGAGGGGGCGTGCTATGTCAATACCTGGCTTCCTGTTGCCAAGGGGGGTGAATTGGTCGAGTACTGGCATTTCCGGGCGCATCCCAACGGGCATGAGTTGGCGCACGGCGCGCTCTATTCTACGGCGGGAAGAGCTTACAGGACGACGCAGGAGGTTAAACGCGCATCCGAAGAGTTTGAACGGTGCCGTGATTTTCTGCTGAACAGCAAAGTTGAAGCCAAGATCGCGCTGCACTATTCCTCTACGACGGTCATTGAAACGTGCAATGCGCCCCTGCTGAAGAATTTTGATTATCGAATGATGCTTGTAGATCGTTTTCACGCGCCGCTGCGTCGTCATAATGTGGATGTTATCGATACGGCACATGCGTTGAAGGGTTATGAAGTATTAATTTCGCCTTTTCTCTTTACAGCAACCGAGCATGATCTTCCCGCTCGTATCCGCGCCTGGGTAGAGGCCGGAGGAACGTGGATCGTCGGTCCTATGACGGATATTATGACGGAATATGCAAGCAAATACCGGGATGCGCCGCACTCTTTCCTGGAAGAACTTGCGGGCGTGCATGAACTCTATGAACTGCCGTTACATACGGACGGATATCGCGCGAAGTGGACCGGCGGCGGGGAGTTTGCGCTTTCAACATGCTTTGCGGCATATGAGCTGCGCGGCGCGGAACCGCTTGCCGTATATTCTAACGGTGAATTCGCCGGACTTCCCGTCATTACGCGCAGACAAGTCGGAAAGGGCTGCGTCATTATGTTGGGGAGCATCCCGACTTCCGATGCTTTGCTCCGTCTGATCGACAGAGCGCCGAATGCCGAAGCTTCGGAGAATGTTGCGCTTGTTGCGCGCTCCGGCGTCCGGAACGGTCTGATTGCGTTGGAGACGGAAGGCAGAGAGGGAACGCTCCTGCTTGATGCTTCCTATACCGATCTTCTCGGGGGAGACGTCATGACGGGGAATATTCGGCTGCGTCCTTATCAGGTACTGGTTTTACAGAAATAACGGAGAGGGTTCGACGGCACATTCGGCGGAAGCTGATTTTTCGCGAACGAATCAAGTGACGATGATAGAAGCCTGCGGTCAAAGACCGCAGGCTTCTATAAAAATATTGGAGAGTAAAACAGGGCAGGTTGGGGCTGCGCCTGTTTTTGGCGATCACGGCGAAGGACGCTTCGGTCCTTCCGCCCCCTTATCGCGGCAGTCAGTGCCGCTCGAACGGTTTTCCCCGTCGCTCTTATATTATATGCGTGCATGAGTGTGAAATCAACCTACTCTTGCGATTTTGTACTCTATCACATAATTTTCGCGGAGTAGAGTTGGAAAAGTGCGCTCTACTCCCGGTAGAATTACGGATTGCGATTGACAACGGAACGGATTTGGGGTATAATATCATTATGGAAGAACAAGATCTCCTTGCCGTTACAATCGGAAGAAATATCATGCGCCTCAGACGCATGGCAAATATGACGCAGCTTGAACTTGCAGAAAAGATCAACTATTCGGATAAGTCTGTCTCCAAGTGGGAGCAGGGGAACGGCATTCCCGATGTGCGTATTCTCGTGCAACTTGCCGACTTGTTTAACGTTAGCGTGGATGATCTCGTGCGGGAACATGCCGATGCGCCTGTTATGCCAAAACGCACGCGCCTCATGCGGCGTATTATCACTATGTTGCTTTCCGTAGGATTGTGCTGGCTCGTAGCCGTGGTCGTTTTTGTATTCTGCGGGATCGGGTTGGGACACTTTAACGGCGTTTGGCTTGCATTTTTGTATGCGGTGCCTGCATCTGCGATCGTCGTACTCGTTTTCTCCTGTGTCTGGCGTTATCCTTGGGTGCGTATAGCCTCTGTCACAGTGCTGATCTGGACGGTGCTGGCATGCATTCATCTGACGGCGTTGGTCTGCGGTTTGGATTTTGATGCGGTTCCGATGGATTATATTTATCTCATCGGCGTTCCGCTGCAAATCCTTTCCCTTATCTTTTATTTCCCCTGGAAACGGATCCGCAATCCGTTTTATAAAGACAAAGGCTGATCGGAGCGCGTGTCCGCAAGACACGCGCCCGTCTGTATTCGGAGGTATATATGAAGGAAATTCTTCTGCCGCAGGGAGATGAGGCGCGAAAGAAAAAAGCGCGTTCCCTGCGCATAAAACGAAAAATTGCGGGTGCTGCGGTATTTGCGCTTGCCGTTGTTGCCATTGCCTGCCTGATCGGCGTGCTGATCGTCGTCATCCTGTTACAAACCGGGGAGCGGGAACATGCGCGCGATACGCTTCTGTATATTCTGACAGGCGCATTTGCAGGAGGATCGGTTTTGTTTGCGCTCGCAGCGTTCGGCGTCGGGTTAATGGAACAGCGGATACGGGAGGCGGAGCTGGATTATCTCGAACGTCTCTGCGGCGAGGACTGTTTCTATGTGGGCGACGGAACTGTAGCGCAGTTCGGAGAAAAGGAATTGTATATTCGTTCGGAATCGGAACAATATAAAAAGCCGAAGATCCATGTTCCTTACGGCGATATCCGTTTCCATTCCGTTTGTACGCGCAAGAAACCGCGCGAAAAAGGGAAGTGGAGCGTTGTTCTGGAAATGCCTGCGCGTTATGTGATGAAACGCGGGGATGCGCCCAAAGCATTCATCGAGACGGATGGAAAGGAACGTCTCTATCGAATTCTGCAAGCGCGCGGACTGGTATTGCATGGCGAACAGCCGCCGCGCAAAGACGAGCCGTGTCGCAATACACAGTATCCAGCCAAGATAAAGCTTCTGCTTCCGGATGATAAAAAACGCCGAAGGAATCTTATCATGATCGGGATCAGCATACTCGTGTTGTTGGCGGGCATTCTGGTCGCTTTTTTGTGGCAGGAAATGACTTTGCTCGGCGCGGTTCTCTGTGTGCTTGGAGCGGTGTTCATTGTGCGCGGCGTCAGCGGATTTCTTCACGCCAAAGGTATGCTTGCACTCGGAGAGATGGGACTGTATTGGAAGGAGAGCGGTGAAGCGGTTGCCGATAAGATCTTTCTCAAATGGGAGGTCATCGAACATATCCGCTACGAGACCATAAAAGACAAGCGATATCTTGCAGTCGTATGCGCTTTCGGAACGTATCATTTGCCGGATATCGACGGGGCAGAGAATGCAATTCGATCGCTTCGTCCGGAGTTACTGACGTGAGAGCGCTTGTTGTTCATGGCGTTTACCGCCATTTCAAAGGGAAAAAATACTACGTGGAGGGGACGGCAATACACAGTGAGACTGGCGAAACGTATGTGATTTATCGTCAGTTGTATGGAAAACGTACATTGTATATCCGTCCGCTTGAGATGTTTTTGTCCGAAGTCGATCGCGAAAAATATCCGTTGGTCGCGCAGCGTTACCGTTTTGAAGAAGATTCGGAGGATTGAGGACGCGCAAAGCGCGGTGTCAGGGAGAGGTTATGCTCTGTACAAATTGCGGAAAAGAGCCCGCACAACAATATACCCGTACCGTGGACGGGAAAGTGGTGACGGTAGAATTGTGTCCGTCCTGCTACAATAAACTCTATCCCGAAAAGGAGAGCAATTTCTTTTTATCCGTTTTGAACAGTATGGACTGTGCGGATTCGGTTTGTCCGGTTTGCGGAATGACGTTCGGAGAGTTCCGGCGCACGGGTCTGCTCGGCTGCGCAGGATGTTATGAGGCATTCCGCACGCCCCTTGCCAAGACGGTGCGAAGCGTGCAGGGAAGCGTTTTGCACAGGGGCAAGCGTCCCGCTCGGGCGGATGCAGAGGAGCGCTACGATCGCCTTCGCGCCTATGTGACGCGGCGTGAAACATTGCGAGAGGAAATGGAGGAAGCGATGCGCACCCACGATTATGAGCGTGCGCAACGTCTGCAGCGTGCGCTGAAGGCTATGTCTGTGGCGGAGGGCGATGAATGAACTCGATTTGTGAAAGTTTTGAGAGCGTTGCCGTCTCAACCCGTATGCGTTTGGCACGCAATTTTGCCGATTTTCCTTTCCCGGGGATGCTGATGCGCGATGCGCATGCCGAAGAACAGGCGCAGGAGATCGAACGTCTGGTCGGCGCATCGCTTGCAAAGGTGGACGACTTCACCCTTTATGAAATGCGCAACCTGACCGACGAGCGCGCAAATTTGCTTGTCGAGCGCAATCTCATTTCGCGTGATCTGCTGCGTCATCGCCCGATCGCCTCGGCTCTCGTTTCGCGGGATCAGATCATTTCCATCATGCTCAACGAGGAGGACCATGTACGCGAGCAATATTTTATGCAGGGCTTTGACCTTGCCAAGGCGTATGAGCGTATTATGGGACTGGATGATGTCATTTCCGAATCCATACCCTTTGCCTATGACGATGCTTTTGGATACCTCACTGCATGCCCGACCAATCTCGGCACGGGATTGCGGGCTTCTGTCATGCTCTTTCTTCCGGCGCTTTCACGCCGGGGCGTCCTGGCGCGGCGGCTTCTGCCGGCGCTTACGAGCAAGGGGCTGACTGTCCGCGGAACGATGGGAGAGGGAAGCGGCGCGGAGGGAGATCTGTTTCAGGTCAGCAACGAGCGTACGTTGGGAATTTCGGAGGAGGAGATCTTGACCTTTGTCGAACAGGCGATCGTTTCGGTCGTTGAAATGGAACTTTTGGAACGCGCCCGCATGAAGGCAGAGGGAGGAATTGCCTTAAAAGACCGGGTGAGCCGTGCACACGGGATCCTAACGCATTGTTGCGTGCTGGAAGAACATGAATTTGCGCGCCGTATCGCCGATCTTAAGCTGGGATTGGCGCTCGGATATTTTCAGGACGATGAACCGCACGAGGATCGCGCGGAGGATTGGACGGAAGAGCATATGTGGGAATTGGATGAGCTTTGCGTGGTCATGCGTCCCGCAGGGATCAACCGGCTCAACGGTACCGCTCTTTCCAAGCAGTTGCAAGACGTTTACCGTGCCGAATATGTTAGGAAAGCGGTGTCCGGGATGCGGCTGGAACTCATGTAAAGGAGATTGCTTTGGATACTTCTCATTTTTCCGGGCATCTTCAGCAGGCTGTCAGCCTTGCAGAGGAGGCCGCAAAACATTATCACACAAATTATATCGGAACGGAGCATGTTTTGCTTTCAATGATGTGTGTCACGGAGAGTACGGCGAGCCGACTACTCATCGCTGCGGGCGCAAGCATTGAAAAATACCGTGAAGTTTTTCGGCGGAATCTTGATCATGACTCACCCGTCTATGGGTTCACTCCACGAACGAAACAGGTATTCGATCTGGCCCGCGAATATGCGCTCAATGAGAGTGAGGCAATCGATGCCATTACGGGGACAGAGCATGTTCTGCTTGCCATTCTCACCCGCGATGAGTGTTTTGCTGCGCGGATGTTGGAGAGCATCGGCGTCGATCTTTCTGAACTCATCCGGAGTACGGAAGCTTTTATCGATCACGTTGTCGAGCGGAACGATGAAGAAATGCGGCCGCAACCGAGTGCTGTTTCGTACGGGACTTCGGAAACACTCAGCCCGGAACTGCTCGCGTACGGCGTCGATCTTACCCGTCGTGCCCGCGAGGGGAAAGTGGATCCCGTCATCGGAAGGCGCAAAGAGATCGAGAAGGTCGTACAGATCCTTTCGCGGCGTTCCAAGAACAATCCCGTGCTCATCGGTGAACCCGGCGTCGGCAAGAGCGCAGTCGTCGAAGGGCTTGCGCAGGCGATCGTATCCGGGAGCGTACCCGAACTTTTGCGCGGAAAAACTGTTTTTTCGCTCGACCTTTCGGGCCTGGTTGCCGGTACGCGGTACCGCGGCGACTTTGAAGAGCGTCTGAAAAAGATTATAGACAAGATCACGAGCAACCGGGATATTATTCTCTTCATCGATGAGATCCACATGATTGTCGGGGCAGGAAGCTCCTCTGAAAATACGATGGATGCGTCCAACATCTTAAAGCCCATGCTTGCGCGCGGGGAACTGCAAACGGTTGGCGCGACTACGCTGGAAGAGTACAGAAAATACATCGAAAAAGATGCGGCGCTCGAACGGCGTTTTACGCCTGTCATCGTCTCTGAGCCAAACATCGAGGACTCGATCTCCATTCTGCGCGGCATCAAAGATAAGTATGAAGCACATCACAATGTCGTGATTACGGATTCTGCGATCGAGGCAGCGGTGCGGCTTTCCGACCGTTATATCACAGACCGTTTTTTGCCCGACAAGGCGATCGACCTCATTGATGAGGCTGCAAGTAAAGCGCGGCTGGATGCCTATACGGGACCGGAAGAGTTTCGTGCTGGAGAGGAATCGCTTGCGCGGCTCAGGGCCGACCGCGAGAAGGCGGCAAAGTGGAACGATGCCGCACGCGTGGCAAGACTGGATCGTGAGATCGAGACGTTGACCAAGGATCTTGCTGCCCGTCGGGATCAGTGGAATTCCGAGCGCAGTGCGGCACGTCTTTCTATCGGAGCGGAAGAGGTCGCCGCGATCGTAAGCGGCTGGACAGGAGTGCCGGTCAACAAACTCACGGAAGCGGAGAGTGAACGTCTCATGCATCTCGAAGAGGAACTGCATCGCCGCATCGTTGGTCAGGAGGAGGCGGTCGTTGCCGTCGCGAAAGCCATACGCCGTGCGCGTGCGGGGCTGAAAGATGCGGGAAAACCCATTGGTTCCTTTATTTTTGTAGGTCCGACGGGCGTGGGAAAGACCGATCTTTCCAAGGCACTTGCCGAGAGTATGTTCGGCGATGAGAAGATGCTCGTGCGGTTGGATATGTCCGAATATATGGAGAAGAATTCTGTCTCCAAGCTTATCGGCGCGCCTCCGGGATACGTCGGCTTTGACGAGGGGGGCGGACAGCTCACCGAGCGCATCCGCCGCCAGCCGTATTCTGTCGTATTGTTTGACGAAATTGAAAAGGCGCATCCGGACGTATTCAATCTGCTGCTGCAGATTCTCGACGACGGCAGGCTGACGGACAGCCGCGGCAGGGTGGTGTCCTTCAAGAACACCGTCATCATTCTGACCAGCAACGTCGGCGCGCACGAGGTCAGGGAGGCTGCGCCCCTCGGGTTCTCGCAGGTGAGTAAGGAAAGCGCATACGACAATATGAAGGAGCGCATCGAGGAGGCGCTCAAACGTCAGTTTAAGCCGGAATTTCTCAATCGACTGGACGACGTCATCGTCTTTCACAAGCTCTCGCGCGAGGACGCGGCGCTCATTTGCGAACGAATCGTCTCCTCACTTCAAAAGCGCCTGAAAGCGCGGGAGATCGAGCTTGAAGTACGCCCCGCGGCGCTTGAGAAGCTCGTGGACGAGGGCTACAGCGAGGAGTTCGGCGCGCGTCCGTTAAAGCGCGTCGTGCGGCGGCGTATCGAGGATCGGCTGTCCGAGGAGATCCTGCAGGGCAGAGTGGGCGGCGGCAGTTCGGTCGCCGTGGACGTTGAAAACGGCGAATTTGTCTTCCGTTCCGTCTGACAACGTGGGAAGAACGCCGACGCATCGGACAGAATGCGGCGTCATGAAATTGGATAAAATACAGCGCGCCCCGAAAGCCGTTTAGCTTTCGGGGCGCGCTGTTTGATTGCAGGCGATCATCTGATCGTACGGTGCCTGTCAAAAACGGTTGATCGGCGAGGATCGTCAAATGCGCAAAAACGCCGCCATCATCTCGCAGGCGCGCGGCAGGAACAGCCCCGCTGCGGCGGCAGTCTCCTCGTCGTAGCGTGCCGCGCCCTCTTTATCCTCGTCGCTGCGGTATAAAAGGAAGGGGACGGGGTCGGCGGTGTGTGTCTTTAAGGCGATGGGCGTGGGATGGTCGGGGCAGATGAGCAAGGAGAACTGCTCGCCCGCGGCGCGCAGCCGCTCGCAGACCGTTTTGACGACGCCGTCGATCTGCTCGATGGAATAGATCTTCTTTTCAGCGTCGCCGTGGTGCCCGCACTCGTCGGGCGCTTCCATATGCACATACACAAAGTCCAGTCCTTCCAGCAGCGCGTCGACGCAGGCATTTGCCTTGCCCTGAAAGTTGGTGTCCCAGTTGCCCGTTGCGCCCGCGACGTCAATGACCTGAAGTCCCGCTAAAATGCCGATGCCCTTGACGAGGTCGACCGCCGAGATGACGCCGCCTTTTTTCTGATGCAGCGCTTCAAATGCGGGCAGCGCGGGTTTGGTGCCCTCGCCCCAGAACCAGACGGCATTGGCGGGGTTCTTGCCCTGCGCGCGCCGCTTTTGGTTGACGGGGTGGTCTTTGAGGATGTCCCATGAACGCTTCATCATGGCAAGCAGCGCCTCGCTGCCTTCGCCCGCAGGCAGATAGGGGGAAATCTTCCGATCGGAGATGTCGTGCGGGGGCGTGAGCGTGCGCCCAGTCCTGCCGCCATCCTCGACGAGGCAATGGCGGTAGGAGATGCCCGCGTGCAGCGTAAAACGGGAGCCGTCGAACTGCTTTTTCAGCGCCGCGATCAGCTCTTTTGCTTCCTGCGTGGAGATCTCGCCCGCGGAGTAGTCCAGCATGGTCTTTTGTTCGAACGGCTCTTCCTCGGAGAGAGTGACGAGGTTGCAGCGCAGCGTGACGTCGGTGTCTTTTAAGGGAATGCCGATGGACGCCGCCTCCAGGGGAGAGCGTCCCGTATAGTAGAGCGCGGGATCGTAGCCGAGCACGGAGAGGTTGGCGACGTCGCTGCCCGGGGCAAAGCCCGTTGGCACGGTGCGCATCAGCCCTTGCGTGCTCTTTTTTGCAAGGGTGTCGATATAGGGCTTGCGGGCGAGTTGCAGGCAGGTCTTGTTGTCCCGCTCGGGCAGGGGATAGCCCGCCATGCCGTCGCCCAGGATGACAACGTATTTCATAGAGTCTCCTTAGTCATTTAAGTTCCAGTCGATGGGTGTGATGCCGTGCGCCGCGAGGTAGGCGTTTGTCTTGGAGAAATGCCGGCATCCGAAAAACCCATTGTATGCGGAGAGGGGGGAAGGGTGCGCACACTCTAAAACGAGGTGCTTGCTCGTATCGATGAGCGCCTTTTTCCTGCGCGCGTTGCCGCCCCAAAGAAGAAAGACGAGGTGCTCTTTTTGCGCGCTTAAAATGGAGATGACAGCGTCGGTGAACCAGCTCCAGCCGCAGCCCGCGTGCGAGTTCGCCTGATGCGCCCGCACCGTGAGCGCCGTATTGAGGAGCAGAACGCCCTCCTTCGCCCACTTGGTGAGATTCCCCGACTTGGGCGGTAGATAGCCTAAATCGTCATGCAATTCCTTGAACATGTTCTCCAGCGACGGGGGCTTTGGGACGCCGTCCTGCACGGAAAAGCACAGCCCGTGTGCCTGCCCCTCGTTGTGGTAGGGATCCTGCCCCAGCAGCACCGCCTTGACGTTTGCAAAGGGCGTATAGCGAAAGCAGTTGTAGATGTCGTACATATCGGGGTAGACGATATGTTGGCGGTATTCTTCGATGAGGAATGCCCGTATTTTTTTGTAGCGCTCGTCCGCAAAGAGGGGCGCGAGCGGCTCTTTCCAGTCCCCGAGGTCGATCATAGCGCCTCCAGTACGGTAAGATACGCCGCAAGCTCTCTCTTTGCTTCGGGCAGATCGTGCTCTAAGTAGTTGCCGCACTCCTCGCGCTTTGCGCCGGGAACTTCCTCTAAGGCGAGCGCGGCGGGGATACATTCTTTCAGCAGCGCAAGGACCTCGTCATAGGTAAGCCGCAGGGTCAGAAGATAGAACCCCGTGCGGCAGCCCATGGGACCGAAATAGACGATGTTGTCCTTTTCGCGGCTGTTTCGAAGAACGGTCGCCAACAGGTGTTCGATCGTATGCAGCGCCTTGGGCGCGATATAGTCGCCCGCGTTGGGCTTTTTGAAGCGCAGATCGAATGTCGTAATGCCGTTTGCGTCCGTCTGCGCGTGCAGCCCCACGGCGAGCGTATCGTGATTTTTCTGAAAAGATGGAATTTTTTCCATGGCTGTACCCGTATTGTGCGGCAAATTCACCGCGTTCAGTCCAAAGCGGCGAAGATCTCGCCCATGTACGCCTTTAAATTGAGCGCCGCGCGCGCAAGATTTTTTTCAAATTGTTCGGTCGTGCTGCCCGCCCCGTAAATATCGGAGATCGCCTTGACCGAGACGCAGGGCACGCCCGCATATTTGCAGACCTGCGCGATCGCCGCGCCCTCCATGTCGCGGATGTGCGCGCCCAGGCGGATGAGCAGGTCGTGATCGACGGGGGAATCGTTGAACCGATCGCCGCTTCCCAGGGCGCGGCGGGGAAAATCGAGCGCCGCGGGGGTGTATAGGGGCAGGAAGTTCTCCGTTTCGCCGCCCAGGGTCCCGATCTCGCCGCCCTCCAGCTGCGTGATATCGAAGTCATACTGTACCGCCTTGTCGATGAGATAGACTTCGGTGAGCTCGGTGTTGTGATCGAGTCCGCCCGCAACGCCGAAATTGAGGACGATATCTGCGCCCTTTTCGAGCACCGCGCATGTTCCGACGGCGGCATTGACCTTGCCCACGCCGCACACGCACAGCGCGACGTCCTTGCCGAACGCCTTGCCCAGGTACACGGGCTTGCCGTGTACGGTGAGAAGATTTTCCATGTCCATCTGGTCGAGGAGGGCAGACGCCTCCGAATCCAGCGCAATGACTGCTCCGATCATATGAATAAGGCTCCTTCAGATTGTTTGAA
>JAGHIT010000079.1 GCA_017887095.1 Clostridia bacterium
CCACCATCTTTCAGGACTTCAATATCATAGAAAACCTCACCGTTCTGGAAAACGTGGAGCTTGCGCTCCTTCGGTTGGACGACAAAAAGGAACGCCGGAGAAGGGCAAAAGAACTTATCGCCCGCGTGGGGCTTACCGAGCAGATGAACAGGCGTGGCAGCAAACTTTCCGGCGGTGAAAAGCAGAGGACGGTCATAGCCCGCGCGCTCGCAAAGGACGCGCCCATCATTCTCGCAGACGAGCCGACGGGCAATCTCGACGTCAAGGCGAGCAAAGAAGTGGCGGCGCTTTTGAAGGAGGTGAGCCGCGATAAACTTGTCATCGTCGTCACGCACAACCCCGAATTTTTCAAGCAGTACGCCACGCGCCGCGTGCGCATCTATGACGGCAGCGTGAGCGAGGATAAACAGATCGAACCCCCCGCGCCGTATTCCGGGGGCGAACAGACGGAGCAAATAACCGTCAGTCGTTTTCATAATTTCAAAAATACGCTTCATATCGGCGTACTCAACTACAAGAGCCGCCCCAAATTCACCACAATGATGAGCCTTGCGCTCACGGTGTGCGCGGTAACGCTCTTTCTCGTCATCGCGCTGTTCGGGCAGAGCCTGATCTCGCCGCTCACGACCACGCTGGACGGCGTGGGAATAGAGGGCAAAGTCATCGTGTCTGGCACGGGGGACGGCATTTCTGCGGATACGCTGGACGAACTCGCCTATGATACAAATGCGGGCTATATCCTCGGCGACAGAACGCTGTCCGAATTTACCGTCACCGTTCCCGAAAGCGGGGATATGCTGGGCGATTATGAGGTCGTCTGCCTGTATTCTCCGTATGAGTATAATCTTTCTGCAAACGAGGGCGTGCTGGTGCTTCCGCAATCGGCAAGCAGCGACGGAGCGGCGATCGCCGGCGCGTTCACAAACGCAGGCGTCGGGCTGGAGAATATAGAGATAAAAACTTCGCTCACGGCGGAGGACGTGCGGCTGTATCTCGGTTACGGCGCGCTTGCGGAAAACGGGCAGAAGATACAGGCGGTAAACAGCACGGTCAGGCTTGGCGAGGACGAAACGACGGTCTATACCTTCACGGTAAATTCTTCGCTTTCTGACGGAAATATCAACCTCGTCAATTCCAACTACTTCAACGTTGTAGGACGGACTGCGGTATTTACGGCAAAGGCAGACAAGGCGTACATCGTCGCCAATGCGAGCGGGAAGAATGAGAATATAGACGGTCTGATCGTCGAAATGAGCGCAGCGGACTATGCCGCCATGTTTGAAAGCGATCTGTCCGGCAGGGCGCAGGCGTGCTTGTACTATTCCTCGGACGAAGCCGCCCGCGCCGCGATAGCAAACCTTCCCGAAGGGTACATGGGCTTGCTTTCGACAAGCAATATCTATGTGCAGAATCCCGGCGACGTATTTACGACCAACGTGCTGTGGTACGTCGCACTCATTGCCGTGAGCCTGCTGATAGGCGTGCTGATCGGAATCATCTTCATGCGCAGCGTGAAGATTTATCAGGCGGACTTTGCTGTGTATCGGACGCTGGGCATTCCGAACAAGGTTTCCAGCCGTTCGCTGTATATCCAGATGGCGCTCATCTTCCTGCCGGCACTGGTGCTGCTGCCGCTTGTCTCTTTGATTGCAACGATTATCCCCGGCAGCAGTCTGACGTTCATCACCGTCGGCAATTACTTCTTTATCGAGATTATGTTGCTTCTGATCGTCGAACTTGTGGCGTTCGGGTTCAATAAATCCCTCAACGGGCAGAGTATCCGTAAATCGTTACGCCGCGGGTCAAAATAAGGGGGTGTGTTTATGATTAGAATCGAAAACATCGGTAAAGTATTCAACGCGCACTCCCGTAACCGCAACGAGGTATTGAAGGGCGTCTCCTTCGAGCTTCCCGAAAAAGGCTTTATCGCCATATACGGCAAATCGGGCAGCGGTAAGACGACCTTGCTCAACATCATCGGCGGGCTTGACAGGCAGGACAGCGGAAAAATATATATCGACGGCGAAAACGTTGCCGGGAAAGTGGATAAGGTACGCAACGCAAAAATAGGATTTATCTTCCAGAATTACTACCTCGAACGCGGCTATACCATCGCCGAAATCATGCGCAACGCCATGCACATCGCGGGTTTCAAGGACGAAGCCGAGATCGAACGGCGGAGCGAAGAAGTCCTTGCGCTCGTGGACATGGAGCGGTTCAAGAACAAGCAGGGCGATGCGCTCTCCGGCGGACAGAAACAGAGGGTAGCCATAGCCCGCGCGCTCATCAAGGGCGCGGACATAATCCTTGCCGACGAGCCTACGGGCAACCTTGACGCGGAAAATACCATGAAGGTCATGGACATCTTAAAAGAGATCTCCAAGACCAAGCTCGTCGTAGTGGTCACGCACGAGATCACGCTGATAAAGAAGTATGCCGACAGCTATATAAAGCTCGTTGACGGAAAACTGGACGAGAACACCGACCTCGGCGAAGTGTTCGAGTATGATACCGAACACAACAATATCTATGTGGACGGAACGCCCACGGGCGAAGTCAAAGAGGGCGCGCTGGGCATCGAATTCTACGGCGGAAAGCCCGAAGAAAAGGATACCATTCAGGTATTCAACGACAACGGCAGCATCTACATAAAGGCGGGCAAAAACGTCACCGTTCTGGACGATAAGAGCGAGAAGAAAATCATCTTCCGCGGCACCGAGAGGCAAAGCGAAGAAGAGCAGCCCGCCCGCCGCGTTCCCGATTTTACAAAGAGCACGGCAAAAAGGAACGGCAGGCTGTTCACGGCGGGGAGTATTTTCAAACTGTTCCGCTCGGACGGAACGGAGCGCGCCTATTCCACGGCAAATATCTTCAAACAAGTGTTTATCTTCGTCATCGCCGCGGTGCTGTGCTTTCTTTCTCTCATGGCGTTCGAGGCGGCGAACACGCGGATCGAAAACAAGCAGCTTGACGGAAACAGCGTGTACGTCAACATGAACAC
>JAGHIT010000080.1 GCA_017887095.1 Clostridia bacterium
CTCTTCTTTTCCTATTATCTCTTCAAAAAAGGGATCGGAAAGAATTTCTTCCGCGTCATGCTCTTCATGCCGTCCATTATATCGAGTATCGTTATGGTCATTCTGTTTACATATTTTGTAGATAGTTTTATTCCGGAACTTGCGATGCGATATTTTGGTGCAGAGATCAGAGGATTGCTTTCCAATCCCGATACGACCATGCTCATGATTTATCTGTATAATATCCTCATGGGTTTTGGTACGAACGTGCTGCTTTTGTCCAGCGCCATGTCCTCCGTTTCCGATTCCATCGTGGAGGCGGCGCAGTTGGACGGGGCAAACAATCTGCAACTCTTTTGGCATGTCGTATTTCCGCAGATTTTCCCTACGTTTGTCACGATCTTTATCGTCAGCGTTGCGAATTTATTTGCCAACCAGCTTAATTTGTACAGTTTCTACGGTGCATATGCGGAAGCAAAATATGTGACGGTCGGATACCTTCTCTACAAACGTACAGTGTCTGCGGCGAATGCACAGTATCCCGATCTTGCCACCATCGGTATTTTGCTTACGATCGTCATTATTCCCGTCACGCTGGGATTGAGAAAACTACTTGAAAAGGTAGGGCCTTCGGATGAGTGAGCATGCTGAAATTGCAAAGAAGGGTAAAAAGAGCGTATCACCTTTGATGATCGTTCTGTTTGTTTTGCTGATCATCTATACATTGTTCATGCTGCTCCCGCTCTTCTGGGGGCTCGGACAGTCGCTGATGGACGGCAACAGGCTGGATTCCACGGTCATTCCGTGGCCGTCCGATTGGAAATTTTCCAACTATATCGATGCGTTTGTACATTTCTATGTCCCTGTGCAGGCGGAGAGCGGCACCGTCTATCCCACGCTCGTCTATATGTTCGGCTACTCCCTCGTCTATGCGGTGGGATCCGCCCTGGTGGCGACATTTGTGCAGTGCCTCGTCGCGTACCTTACCTCGCGCTTCAATTATGTGCTGAGCAGGATCATTAACGTTTTCGTGCTTGTTGCCATCGCACTGCCTATCGTCGGATCGCTTCCCAGCGAAATTCAGATGGCGCAGTCGCTTGGTCTGTATGATACGCTTTTCGGCATATGGATCATGAAGGGGCATTTTATCTCTATCTATTACCTTGTATTTTTTGCAAGGTTCAAAACGTTTTCCAAATCGTACGAAGAGGCGGCGCAGATCGATGGTGCGGGGCATTTGCGGATTTTCTTTTCCATCATGCTGCCGCTCGTGAAAAACCTGTTCTGGACCATTTTCCTGATCCAGTTTATTGCGTTTTGGAACGATTACTATACGCCGCTCGTGTATATGCCGTCCTATCCGACGGTGGCGTACGGGCTGTGGTACTATAATCAGAGCACGGAAAATGCGCTCACCCTTCCTATGAAGGTGACCGGCTGTATTCTCATGCTCATCCCTGTTCTCATTCTGTTTGCCATTTTCAGTAAACGTCTGATGGGTAATCTGACGCTGGGCGGGGAAAAAGAGTAGGTCAAGGAGAAAGTATATGAAACAAAGAATACGTTATAAAATCGGTGCGGTGTGTGTATCGGCGGTTCTTCTGCTGAACACGGGATTCGGTCTGTTCTCCTCGTCCCGTGCTTATGCGACCGTAGCGGATGAGGCAACGGCGTCGGATACACAAACGAGTGAAGGGACGCCCGTGTTTTCCGAGATCACGTTACAGGAAAGCTACAAGAAGGGGGCAAGTCTGTCGATTCCCCGTGTCACAATGACGTTGGGCGAGAATCAGTATATTGCAACGGCGATCCTGCATCGTCCCGACGGAAGTGCGCGTTCGGTATCCGGAGCGGAAACGCTTGATATGGCGGGGGAATATACGCTTGAATATACTGCTGCTGCAAACGGAAGAACTTTTTCCGCAGAGAAGAAATTCTCCGTTTATCAGCCTAAGTTTGAACTCAGCGACGGGACAGGCGTTGCGGAGTACCGGCAGAATATGATACTGTACGGACAGGGCGCGGGGGCGTCGGGCACGGAACTTACGGAAACGATGTCGGGAGAGTATATCAGCCTCGAAGAGGGGCAGACGCTCACCATCCATGACTATTTTGACATCACTGAGGCGACGACGCGCGAGCCGATTTTTGAGGCGGCGATCATTCCGTCCGTCGTCGGAACGGAGGATTTCAGCACGCTTACGGTTCGCTTTATTTCCAAGAGCGACCCGAGCCAATATCTGGAGATCATCGGAAACCACTCTGATTACAACAACTGCACTTACTTCCTGGCAGGCGCAAATACACAGACGGCGTCCGGCTATGAGTCGTCGCAGGGGACGATCCATGTCGGGAACACCTGGGGCGCGCCGTACAGCGGTTCTTTCCGTGCAACGCCCAACAACAATATGACGCTCGCGCAGGATACGTTGAAGATCTACCTCGATTATGAGACCAAGTGCGTTTACGCCAATCAGGCAAAAGGTTTCGTCATCGACCTCGACGATCCGAGATACTTCGGAACGCTTTGGGACGGATTCGAGGACGGAGAGGTGTACATCGAAGTCAGCGCAAGCCGCTATCAGGGCGCCAAACCCGCGCAGTTCCTCATTTTGCAGGCGGGCGGCATCGATCTGACGGAACAGAACGTGATCGATACGGAAGAGCCTGAAATTCTGGTCGATTTCGGGGATTATTCGCAAGACAGCCTTCCTGTCGGTGTGGTCGGCAGGGAATACGCGCTCTTCCCCGCCACGGCGACCGACTACTTGAGCGGCGCGTGCGATGTGGACGTCAGGGTCTGGGCGCGCTACTATACTTCGCAAAAATATGAAGTGGAGATCACGGACGGAAAGTTTACTCCCGATTTCGCGGGGCAGTACGTTGTGGAATATCGCGCGGCGGACGCATCCGGCAACGAGGCGGTCAAACTTCTTTTCCTCGATGCAACGGAGCAAACGCAGCCGGTGAGCATCTCTTTAACGAACGCGCCCGCGGCGGCAAAAACGGGCGAATATATTGCCTTTGCCGACATTGCCGCACAGGGCGGTTCGGGGAAACTTTCTGTTACGACACAGGTCACCTTCAAGGGGGAGCCCGTTGCGTTCACCGAGGATGGCTTCCGCGCCGAAAAAGCGGGAGCGTATCTTGTTTCCGTAACGGCGACCGACTATGTGGGACAGGGAACGACAGAAACATACTCTGTTCAGGTCACGGCGAATGATGCACCGGTCTTTATTGATGAAATTGTTCTTCCCGCATATCTGATCGAGGGCAGCAGGTATACGCTTGATCCCGTATATGCCTATGACTATACGTCCGGGAACGGGGCGCAGCGCATCAAGGCGACGCTTGTTACGGAGGATGCAAACGGGATAGCGGAGCATTCGGATGATACCTATACGCCAAATGTTGAGAATCATCTCGACGCTGTTAAGATTTATTATAAGGCGACCGTTAACGGAAAGACCGTGCAGAGCGATCCAACGACGATTCAGGTATGTTCCGTTGGGACGGGAAACCATGTGGATATTTCCAAATATTTGGTTTCGGACGGCGCGCAGGTTACGGCGACGGGGGAGGGAATGATACTCAAAGCCGACCGTGATGGAGCGACGGCGGATTTTGCCAATCCACTTCTTGCGGATGGGTTGACCTTCACGTTCGATGTTGATGCAGATGCAAATTCCTTCTCCCGCCTCAACGTCTATTTGCGCGACAGTATTGATCCCGACGAGTGCATAAAACTGAGTTATGCGAAGTCATCGCAAAACGCCTCTTTTCTCTCGGTGAATGACGGAACACAGTATTCCATTGCGGCGTCCTTCTTTGGTGGGAGCAATTACGATTTTGGTATTCGTTTCGATAACAAGACGTGCGTAGCATCGTACGAGACGGAAGTGCGTATCACGGTGGACAAAACCATTACAGGTGCGGATTTCAGCGGCTTTTCGAGCGGGAAGGTGTATGTGACGTTTGAGTTTGAAGGTGTCGGGGCTGAGGCTGCAATTGTTTTGAGCGAGCTTGGCGGGCAGCGGATGACCAGTATCACGACCGATCTCGTGAAACCGAAGATCTCTCTTGTGAACGAGCTGTCGGGGAGATATTCTCTCGGCGACATCGTCGAACTCACGACAGCAATAGCGGTGGACGTGCTTGATCCGAATATTACCGCTTCCTATACGGTTTATGCGCCCGACGGGAGTATTGCCAAGGATATCAACGGAACGGAGCTGAAGGAGATTCCCGTCGATACGTCCTACCACCTCAGATTGGACGCTTACGGCGTCTATCGGGTGGCGTATACGGCGATCGATTGGAACGGAAGGTCGGAGCAGACATTCAGTTACGTTTTGGAGGTTGTGGACGCAATTCCGCCCGTCATCATCTTGAACGGTGAAGTGCCGTCTGAGGCGGCTGTAGGTTCCGCAATAGATATTCCGCTTGCGCGTGCCGTCGATTTCATTGACGGGGTGCGAGACGTCTATGCTTATATTCTCGGTCCCGACGGCAGATATCGTGCATATGCTAACGGGGTGACGTATGATCTTACAGGGGAATATACCGTTGTATACTATGCTTTCGACGAGTCCGGCAACACGGCAAAACTTGTGTATACCATTCAGGTGAGGTGAGGTGTCTCATGCGTAAAAAGTTTATAGGAGCAATTGCGGCGGTCTTATCGTTATCTGTTTGCCTGAGTATCGTCGGATGTGCGGGCAATTCAGGTAATGAGGAAGGAGATGTACCTAAGTTAGAGATCGGCAGTGCGGAACTGACAGATTCCCCTGCTTGGATCGAAAAAGCCGTCTCAATACCTGAGCATGATAAAATCGATTCTATGCTGTTTGAGAACGGACAGAGCGATTATGCCATTGTGATTGCAGCGGATGCGGCGGCTAATACCTATACGGCGGCAAGCGAACTCAATTATTTTATCTCCCTCGCTTCGGGCGTCAGCTTCTCTATGTTAGAGGCGGACAGCGCCACGTGGTCGGAGAGCGCGCATTATATTTCCATCGGGGACAATGCTGTGTCCAAAGCGGCGGGCGTCACCGTTCCGGAAACGCTCAATTCGCACGGATTTGTTGTGCGGACAGTCGGTGAGTCGCTGTTTTTACAGGGCGCCACATCCACAGGAGATATCTTTGCGGTTTACGACCTTCTTTCCAAAGTACTTGGTTACGAGTATTATATGGACGATGAGATCGCCATCGCCGAGGCGGATAGTTTAGCCTGTCCGGATTTCGACTATACAGACGAGCCGGATATTGAATATCGTTCCACCCAGATTGGCTATCAGAACGGTTTGGTGTCCACGCGTTATAAGACGGTTTCCGCAAAGTTCATAGCACCCGAAGGCGTATCGACATGGCATAATTCGCTGCAATATATCCCCTATAATGTGTACGGTACGCAATATCCGGAATGGTTCGCGACCGATTTGCAGGGGTTGTGCCTGACGGCGCACGGTGATACAGCAAAGTATGAAAAGCTGGTGGAGACCGTCGGCGACAAGATGAGAACGGTCATCACGAACAATCCCGACGGGGATACCATCGCGTTTACGCACATGGATGTGGGAACGTGGTGTACCTGTGCAGAATGCACGGATCTTAAAACAAAATACGGGACTGACTCCGCAAGCATGATTATTTTTATGAACGATGTTGTGGATTATGTGGAAACGTGGCGAGAGGAAACCTATCCCGACCGCGACAACATCCGCTATCTGTTCTTTGCCTACACGGCGACAGTGCAAGCGCCCGTGAAGGAAGAGAACGGAACGATCGTCCCTATTGACGAAGATGTAAAATTTCATGATAAGCTCGGCGTCATCTATGCGCCCATTTCTTCCGATTTCTTCCACGGAAAGAACGAGCCGCAGAATTCCTCTTACTTGAAACAGATGCAGGAATGGCACGCCTTAGCGGGCGAGAACATGTATTATTGGTTCTATCAGTCGTATTTCTACAACTATTTCCTGTTTTACAATAATTTCGATTCTATGCAGGACAACTACCGTGCGGCAGTCGATAACGGTGCGGTATGGATGTACGATCAATCGCAGTACAACAATGCGGCTTCTACGGGCTTTCAGATGCTGAAAGTATATCTTTCCTCCAAACTCATGTGGAATGTCGATGCCGACGTTTCCGCGCTCACGCAAAATTTCTTTGAGCGCTATTTCAAGGCAGCGTCCGATACAATGTACGAATTGTTCACGGGAATGCGCCTCAATAATCTGTGGATGTCGGAAAGTCTTGGCGTAAGCGGATGGATTGGAACGCGGATCAATACGAGCGAGTACTTCAAACTCAATACGCTGCTCGAATGGGAGGCGCTTATTGAGCAGGCATACGAAGATATTGAGCCTTTGAAAACAAGCGATCCGGATGCTTATCAGAAAGTGTATGATCGTATCAATCTCGAAAGTTTGTCTGTTCGGTATTTGCTTATCGATTTGTACGGCACGCAGATCTATACGACGCAGGAGCTTTATGATCTTAAACAGCAGTTCAAACAGGATTGCGCCGATCTGAACATAACGCGTCTTTCCGAGGGTGAACTGATCACTGTATTGTGGTCGCAGTGGGGCATTTGACGGAGGAAAATCAAGTGAAAAAGAAATTTTTGGTATTTTTGATCGTCTTGTGCACGTTCTGTTTCACGTTGGGGTTCGCTGCCTGTTCGGATAATTCCGAGGATGACGATACCACGCCCCGCATCGAACTTCCTGTCGAGGCGCTCGAACTTGAAGTGGGGCAAACGGCGCAGATAACGCCCGTTGTGAAGAATGCGGAAGGAACGGTGCTTTGGCAGTCCTCGGCGCCCGCCGTTGCGTCTGTCGATCAGACGGGGCTCATCACGGCGAATGCTGTCGGAGAGTCCGTCATCACTGCCTTTATTGACAGCACGGTCTTTAATGACATTACTGTTACGGTCGTTGCGAAGGGGGATGAACCGTCTATTACTTTCTCTTCAGACAGCTATACGATGTCGATGTATGACAATCTTACGCTAACGCCGTCTTTTGTGCAGTGCAGCGAAACGCCTGTATGGAGTTCTTCGGACGAATTGGTTGCGACGGTGGAGAGCGACGGAAGCATTGTCCCGCATGGGTTCGGAAGAACACAGATCACGGTTGCCTGCGGGGAAATTTCTGCATCGGTTTCGGTGACGGTGGAGGAAACGACGAAGTTGCCTACGCTTTCGTTTAACCGTGAAGAACTCGAACTTCTTGTAGGCGGCGAACTCACCATTGAACCCGTCGTCCGTTTTGGCGGTAGGGAGGTGACGGGATTCACGGCGGAACTGACTTCGCTCGACCCGTCCGTTGCAACTGTATCGGACGGAAAAGTTAACGGCATTTCGGCAGGGAAGACGCAAATTGACGTGCGCGTCAGTTATCGCGGATATGATTTTGCGGAGAGAGCGATCCCCGTCGTTGTAAAAGATGATGTCAATATTGTATTGTCTTCCAACGCCGTACAGCTTTATACGAAGGAGATCGATTCTTACGACTATAAGAAAACACAGCAGATCACTGCGGAGATTTATGTATCAGGGATCAAGGAAAACGATGCGACAGTTACATGGTCTGCGAAAGATGATGCCATAGCCGGCGTATCGTCAGACGGAACGATTTCAGCAAAATCTGCGGGGACTACGACAATTACGGCAACGTATAGTCGCAATGGCGAAACATATACCGCAACCGTAAATGCTGATGTTGTGACGTCGGTCGCGACGTACGAAAGGCGCGAACTTGTCCTTTCCTCGCAAGATTCGTTTACATTCGACATCCCCTTTGAATCGGGTGAAACGTTCCTCGGCATGAAGATCGGCGGAAACGAGGTGGCGGCGTCGGCGCAGAGCAATGCGGTCACGGCAGTCGCATCCGCACTTACTCCCTATTACGGCGAGCAGGAAGTGCGGGTGGAGACGGACAGGGCGATTTATGTATTCCCGTCCCTGCTCGTCACGAAATCCATTTCGACAATGGACGATTTGCAATCTATCGTCTATACAGCCGGAAATACCATGGGCGGGTACTTTGTCCTTGCAAACGATATTCAGGCGGGTAATGACGTCGATTTCAGGTTGCTCACCGTTTGGTCGAATACCGGTAACGCCGGGTTTATCGGAACGTTTGACGGCAGAGGTCACGGCATCTATGGTCTTAACATTCACCAGAACGGGCTGTTCAACTGCATCGGCGCGACGGGCGTTGTTAAAAATCTCGCGCTCGTAGATGTGACGGGAACGGGCTATGCCATTGCCACGGAGTGCCGCGGCACGGTGGACAATGTGTTTGTGACCTCCGCGACCAAGTCGAACCTTGTGCAAATGTCGGATGACTGCGCACTCACCAACAGTTTTGCAATTCTTTCGGCAGAAGGTAGCAACGTTGTCGGAACGATTTACAGTGCGACTTGCTCTGTGAAAAACGTTTACGGCTATGCGGGAGGCGCGATCCGCTATACCGATTATTCGCAGGCGGCGGAGCCGACTATCTTCGCCTCGACGGACGTTGCCCGTCTGCGCGCGGAACTTGCAACGAAAGATTTGTCCGGTTATGATACGGAATATTGGAAGGTCGTCGGCGGTACGCCCGTCTTTGCCTCCTGCGAGAGCCTGACGGAGGCGGTCCCTGAAATTGCGCTCGGCGAGGAGTATATGCTGCCCGCGGGGCAGGCAATGGCGGTGACGGCAAGCGAGTACGCGGCGATCTCCTTAAAGACGCCCGTCGAGGGCGTGCTGTTGGAGGACGGCGTTCTCACGCTTACAAAGAGCGCCGAAGTGACCTTCGTTGCGACGGGACTCTGGGGAACGACTGCCGAAAAGACGGTGAAATTCACCGTCGTGGACGGGGAGATGTTCGACCGCACCGATGAGCAGCTTTTTGACTACGAACTTGGCGCGGACAGCGTCACGTTCACGCTCCCTCAGGATATTTCCGATGTCGTGCGGCTCTCCGTCGGAACGGGCGCCTATGCGGAAAAGGGCGAAGGATTCACCCTTTCGGAAGGGAAGGTCACCATCGAAAGGGCGCTTTTGGAGAGCGCCTCCAAGACATACGGCGACTATGAGATCACCCTCACGGACGGCACCGATTACTACACCTATGCCTGCTCGTTCGTGACGAAGGTCATCGTATCGCTTGCCGA
>JAGHIT010000081.1 GCA_017887095.1 Clostridia bacterium
ATTCGCGGTTTCGGTATGCGAATTTCATGTTTCCCCATTTTTGAAATATGATCGTCGCGCTCTTTCCTTTCAGATATCCCATAAATACCGAAACGCTCATTTTGGGCGGGATCGATACAAGAATATGTACATGATCGGGACATACTTCCCCTTCGATAATTTCTACGCACTTCCATTCGCACAGCTTTCTTAATATTTCTCGTACTTCCTGCCTATGTTCTTCGTAAAATACTTTTCTGCGATATTTTGGTGCAAACACTATGTGGTACTTGCAATTCCATCGCGTATGGCTAAACTATTTGCGGTATTAGATGATTCTTTCATTTTAATATCCTCCGATTGTGTCTTGATTTTTGACTGGCAGGTCTTACTTTCATTGTACACAATCGGAGTTCTTTTTCAAGACTCATCGGTAAACCTCTTTTCAACCACGCGACTATCGCGTGGTTTTTCTTTATATCAAAAAACAAATCCGCTGCGAGAGCGGATCTGTGAGTACACATCGTGTACGACCGAATGGATCGGCGATTTGAAAAAATCTTATTTGAACTAATGGTGTTATCCTGAACGGTAGTCATCTGTTCAAGTGCATTCATTATACAACAGAAAAAAGGAGTTGTCAAGGGGAACATGCAAAAAAACTATTATATCGGGTTGGACATCGGCACGGATTCCGTCGGGTGGGCGGTGACAGACGAGGATTACCGCCTGATTCGGGCGCGCGGAGAACTCTGGGGGAGTTACCTCTTTGACGAGGCGCAGGGCGCCGCAGACAGGCGTGCGTTCCGGACTGCACGCAGACGAACGGCGAGGACGCGTCAGCGCATTCTGCTTCTGCAAAGTCTCTTTGCGGAGGAGGTCGCAAAGATGGATCCGCTTTTCTTTCTCAGGCTGAACAACAGCGCGCTGTTTCTTTCGGATAAGGACAGGGCGCTCAAAACGGCAGACGCCCTGTTTGCGGATGCCGATTTTCGGGATAAAACGTATTTTGCGACATACCCGACCGTCTATCACCTGCGTGCCGCGCTTCTGCAGGGGGAGATCAGGGACATCCGGCTTCTCTATCTCGCGATCCACCACATCATAAAAAACCGCGGGCACTTTCTGTTTGAATCGCAGTCCTTCCAGGCGGGCGACTCGGAATTTGTGCGCGAGACATTTTTTAAGATCAATGCCTTTCTGAGCGATCGGGATATGCCGACGTTCGCATTGGATGGGTTGAACGAAGGATTGGCGCTTCTGCGTGCAGGCAGGGGAAGCAAGCGGGACCGGCAAAAACAGCTCGCGCTTTGTCTGAAAGCGGGAAAAGAAAAATCCCTTCTTGCGCTCGTCAAGGCGATCACGGGCGGCAGCGTATCGCTGAAAGAACTCTATGCGGCCAACGAGGACTTTGAGATCAAGAGCTTCTCTTTTGAAAAGGCGGGCTTTGATGAGAGCGATCTGCCGGCGATCGAGGTCGCCGTCGGTACGGATGAGGCGGAGCTTGTCCGTCTGCTGAAGGCGGTCTATGATTGGTCGATTCTGTGCGGGATCATGGGTGAGGAGCGCTTCATTTCCCTTGCCAAGGTCAGGATCTATGAAAAGCACGCCTCCGATCTGAAGTGGCTGAAGGAGTATATCAGGGAACATTGTCCTGCCAAATATGCCGATGTGTTCCGCCGCCGCGCAAAAAAGAACAACTATGCGGCTTATATCGGCATGGACAGGCAAAAGGGGTTTGCAAAGTGCAAGCGAGACGAGTTTTATGCTTTCCTGAAAAAAGAAGTGGGGATCACGGATGAAGCCGTGTTGTCTCAGATGGAGCGCGGTGAGTTTTTGCCCAAGCAGGTCTCCAACGCAAACGGCGTCATTCCCTATCAGGTCCATTTGCAGGAACTCAAAGCCATCCTCGCCAACGCCGAACAATATTTTCCGTTCCTGAGGCAGGAGCAGGGCGGCAGTACGGTCACGGAAAAGATCGTCACTCTGATGACGTTCCGTATTCCCTACTATGTCGGACCGCTGCACACACAGAGTCAATTTGCCTGGGCGGTCCGCCGCCCCGGATACGAGAGCGTCAGCATCACGCCCTGGAATTTTCAGGAGGCGATCGACGCAGACGCATCGGAAGAGCGGTTTATCCGCCGCATGACCAATCAGTGCACCTATCTGGTCGGACAGGACGTGCTCCCCGCGTCTTCTCTGCTGTACAGCGAATTTACGTTTCTCAATGAACTGAACAATCTTCGCGTTCAGGGCGTCAAAAACGATGCGGCGCGCCGTCTGATCTACGCGTACGCCAAAGAGCATAAGAAGGTGACGCTGAAAGCCTGTCTCGCCCTGCTCATCCGGAACGGACTGCTGCCTGCAGACAGTACGATGGAAGTGTTCAGCGGACTTGACGGGGATTTCAAGACTTCCCTTGCGCCGTGGTACGATCTGCGCTTCTTGGGGGAGAAGGTGCAGACGCATCGTGAAATGTGCGAGCAGATCATCGTATGGATCACGTTGATCTCCGACAAGAGCAGGCTGGAAAGGCGCATCCGCGAAGCATACGGCGGCGTCCTCACGGACGAGGAGATCAAGCGGCTGAAAGGGCTCAATTATACCAAGTGGGGCAGGCTGTCCGCAATGTTGCTCGACGGGATCGTAAGTCCGCGCTGCGCCGATGAAAACGGAGAGCTGATGACGATCATTCAGGCGATGCGCACAACGGGCGAAAACTTCATGCAGTTGCTTTCGGCGCAGTACGGCTTTCAGAATGAGATCGATCGCTACAACGCCGAAAATACGCCCGGTGGCAAGGTGACCTATCAGACGGTGGACGATCTGTATTGCTCGTCCTCGGTCAAGCGCGCGATCTGGCGTACCGTCGAACTTGTACGCGAGATCGAAAAGATCCTCGGCGGCGCGCCCGGGAAAGTATTCATCGAAATGGCGCGCGACGGCAATGACGCATCCCGTAAGGGAGAGCGCACCGTCTCCCGCAAGCAGCAGCTGCTTACATTGTATCGAAGTATCCGTTCGGAGGAGCGGGACTGGGCCGCTGAGATCGAAGCGGTTCCCGATCTCAAATTCAACAGCGATAAACTCGTGCTCTATTACCGTCAGCTCGGCAGGAGCATGTATTCCGGCAAACCCATCCGGCTGGAGGACGTATTCGATACCAACGTCTGCGATATCGATCATATCTATCCGCAGTCCAAGATCAAGGATGACAGCCTGGATAACCGCGTCCTCGTCTTTAAGACGGAGAATGCCGTCAAGGGGGACAGATATCCGATCGCGTCTGAGGTCCGCTCGCAGATGGCAGCTTTCTGGCGTATGCTCAGGGAAAAGGAGCTGATCAGCGAGAAAAAGTACGATCGCCTGATGCGCACGGCACCGCTGACGCAGGACGAGCTTGCCGACTTTATCAGCCGCCAGCTCGTCTGCACCAGGCAGAGCACAAAGGCGGTTGCGGAAATCCTTCAGAAAATGCTGCCGGATACGGAGATCGTCTATGCAAAAGCGGCAAATGCCAATGCGTTTAAGGACAGGTTCGGCATTGTCAAAGTGCGTGAACTCAACGATCTGCACCATGCGAAGGACGCCTATATCAATATCGTCGTCGGCAATGTGTACAACACAAAATTCAATCACAACGCTGCCGTCTATTTCCGCGATCACGGCATTGAGAGCTATAATATCGACCGTTTGTATGAACGGGATATTCCGGGCGCATGGAAGGTGGCGGAAAAGGAGCAGATCTTCCGCACGATCGCAAAAAATACCTGCAAAGTCATCCGTATGACGATGGACGGAAAGGGCGGGCTCTTTGACGTCAACCCCGTCCCTGCGGGAAAGAATGAGGGGCTTGTCCCTCTGAAGCAGCACGGCGCCATTGCAGACACCGCGAAGTACGGCGGATACAACAAGGCATCGACCGCGTACTTTTTACTGGTGCGCAGTAAGGGCAAAAAGGGGAAAATGATGCTTTCGCTGGAGTCCTATCCGCTCTGGCGGCATCTGCAGACCTCCGGCAGTAGGCAAGATAAGCTGCTTTTTTGCAGGGAGCAGGGGTTGAATGATCCTGAAATTCTCATGGATCCCATCAAACTGAATACGCTGTTCTGCATCGGCGGCTCATACGCCTGGCTGCGCGGCAGAACCGGAAGCCGCGTGATTTGGTGCAATGCCAATCAGCTGTTTTTGGATGAGGAAAGTGCGCGGTACCTGAAAAAGATCGGCAATCATATGCGCGACCGGAAAAAGTATAACAATCCGGAGCTTGCCGTCCGCGACTGCATTACGGCGGAGGAGAATTTGCGGCTCTATGACAGGTTGACCGAAAAGCTGGATTCACCCGTCTATGCAGGGCTTTCCCTGAAAGGGCAGGTTTCATTCCTGCGGGAGAAACGTGCGGATTTTGCCTCTCTTTCGCGCGAAGATCAGTGCAGGGTGATTTTTGAGGTGCTCCATCTCACGCAGTGCAACAGTGTCGCCGCAGACTTTACCCTGCTCGGCGGGCCTGCACATGCCGGGATCGTCTTGTCTTCAAAATTCATACAGGATCTGCAGATCAAATTGATCTTTCAGTCTCCTACAGGGTACTATCGGCGCATCGTCGATCTGAAAGAGTTTTTATGAGCTGGCGCGTGGTCGTGATCACCCGCCGATGCAAGCTGGAATATAAACTTGGTTATCTCATCTGCCGCGGAGAGGATGTAAAAAAGGTATATCTTTCCGAAATAGATACGCTGCTCGTGGAGTCGACCGGCGTATCGATGACGGCGGCGCTGCTTTGCGAGTTGGTCAAAAATAAGGTCAATGTGATCTTTTGCGATGAAAAGCACAATCCGATCTCTCAGCTGCTTGCGTTCAACGGAAGGCATGATGCGAGCGGATGCCTGAAACGACAGCTGGGGTGGGAGGAACAGACCAAAGATGCGGTGTGGGCAGAGATCGTCCGTCTGAAGATCGTGCGCCAAAAAGCATTGCTTCAGCAAATTGCGGCGGATCGGGCGGGGATGCTCGAAAAATATGCCGCAGAAGTACAGCCCGGAGATGTGACCAACCGCGAGGGTCATGCGGCAAAGGTATATTTCAACGCGTTGTTCGGGCTATCGTTCAAAAGGGGGGATAAGACGTTTTTGAACGGCGCTCTGAATTACGGATATGCCGTCATTCTCTCTGTATTCAATCGCGAGATCGTTGCAAACGGGATGAACACCCAGCTGGGGATCGCGCATAAGAACGAGTTCAATGCCTTTAATTTATCCTGCGATCTGATGGAACCGTTTCGTATCCTTGTCGATCGGTTTGTGTTTCAGACGGGTCAGGAACTGACGCCCGATTATAAGCATGCGCTTTGCAATATTCTCAATGAGCGGGTCCGGATGGGGCGGGAGACCTGTACTCGTGATCTACAGCGATGAAAGGTTGGTGATCCTATGAAGCTGGCTCACTTTGATTTTGAAAATACATTTGAGATCGAGGCAGGCAGGATCAACGTTCTCGTTGTAGAATCGGAAGAGAAATTCTTCGGATATTGTGCGGAGCTGTTCGGTCAGATCGGCGGTGCATCGGGGAATTTTTGTCTGTCGGATCGGGAGGAAATGTTATCGCTGTCCCAACGGGGAGCTGTAATATATGATTATTTTGACTTACGGTTCAATGAAAGGAGATTTCAGTCAAAACTCTACCGCGAATTACAGGCAGTGGCCGAACAGAACTTTTTGCGTGAGTATCAGCAGCTTCGTGAGGTTTTGTCAGACTTTTTGGCAAAATTGAATGCGGAAAGCGAATGCCCGATCGATTATAATGAAGACAGCGGAATGACGGAACTTTTCAAATCATTCGGAGTTTGTATTCAGCAAGAAGAGACCCTGTTGGACAATCTCTTGCTTTACATGCGTGTTTGTGAAGCGTTTTTTGGAATAAAATGTTTTTTCTTGTTCAACTTGAAGACCGTTTTGACAGAGAGACAGCTCCTTGATTTTTATCATGAAACGGAGCTGATGGATGTCGGGATATTTTTGTTGGAAAATGTGCAAAAACCAAAGCTGAAAGGGGAGATCGTTACGATCATTGACAGAGATTTGTGCGAAATTGTTGCATAACGGGTGCAAATATGATATAATTTATAGTAGGATACGCTGAATTACCGTTCTTGATTTCTGCGTGTGGTGCGCAAAAATACTCAAATTTGAGGTTTGAGTATGGTGTTATCCTGAACGGTAGTCAAACTCCGTCTTCCTTGACATACTCGCCTACCGCGTTTGAGTATGGTGTTATCCTGAACGGTAGTCAAACGATGAAGGCAATCAGC
>JAGHIT010000082.1 GCA_017887095.1 Clostridia bacterium
CTACGATGCGGAAACCGGACTCTATTACCTGAACAGCCGCTATTACGATCCCGAAATCGGGAGATTCATCTCGCCGGATAGCCTCAAATACCTTGATCCGACATACAATAACGGACTCAATCTTTATACTTATTGCGGGAATAATCCTGTCATGCATGTGGATCCCAATGGGCATGAGTGGTGGGATTGGCTAGCGGGATGCCTAATTGTTGTGGTACTATTAGGCGTTGGTATTGCATTCTCCGCTTTTGCGGCTGCTGCAGTAGCGGCAAAAGCGGCAGCAGGATTGATTTTTGCTCTAAAGGCTTCCGCTGCAGTGTTGACCGGCGTAGCGTTTGCCGGAGGCGTCTCTTGGTCATTACAGCTTGCGAATAGCAATTATGGCGCCATTGATTTTGATTGGGAACAATTTAGAGTTGATCTTATTATTGGTGCAATAAGCGGGTTTGTGTCATTTGGTGTCGGTGAGATGCTTAAGCCAATCGGAGCGCTTTTTGGGCAATATATTAGCCAGATGCAAATCGGAAATTATCCTCTGACGAGGTTCGTCCCTATGGACGTCTTCACAACGATTGGGGAAGGCATCGTAAGTGTTGTTGGCGGAATGGCTGCGGGCTTAGTGATAGAAGAACAATTGTCTCGAACGATAGGCTCGGGCGACCTTTCGCCTCTTTCAGCGAGGATCGCAGAATCCGTTCACTCTGAAGTTTTTTCAAGAATAGTGGATTTTATTTTGGACATGGTAATGTAATATGGTCAAATACGGAAAGGATGATGACATTTTTTATAGTCTGTCAACTGCAGGTTTTGTGCCGCGGTGGTTCATAATGATCCTATTGGCTCTTTCTTCAGTAGGCATTTTTGCATGTCTCCTTGCAATAATCGGTAATAGCATCGAATACGGCGGATTTCTCATTGCGATGATTGAACATGATGGTTGGAACATATTCATGTGCATGGGATTAGTTGGACTTGTCCCACTTGGGATCTTGATCGGGAAAGTGCGCAAATGTTTCATCCAGAGGAAGTGGCGGCTTTGGCTGACAGACGAAAATCTGACCGAATATAGCGTAAAGCTGTACGAAACCACTGTGCACTATAACAGACTGTTCAAAAAGACATCATGCTTTGCCGTGATTTTTCGATACAATGGCAAGAAAATCGTGAAATTCAGTCAGCATATGAATGACTTGTGTGATGCTTATGGCAAAAGGAAAGCACGGATTTTATACGCGCCGAAATATGATGAGGTTCTGCTGATTCGTGATAAAGAGTTATTCAAGCATCCTGTGTAAGCAAAGTAAATGAGGGACTCGTATATCGGGTCCCTCAACCTGCTACGCACCCAACCGAGCAGACAGCATCTATACGTCGCAGCTGGTCCGAGAGTTGTATTTTACAGTGGGCAGCAATGTCCGACGCCTGTCCTATACCTATGACGCGAGCGGGAACATCACCGCGATCGAGGATAACGCCGGTGCGGTTGCCTCCTACGAATATGACGGACTTGGCCGCCTGACGCGGGAGAATATCAGCGGGAAGAAGACCGTCGTCTACAGCTACGACGGCGCAGGGAACCTGACGAGCAAAAAAGAGTATGCCTATACGACGGGAGCGCTCGGCACGATCAAGGCAACGCACAGCTATCAGTATGCAGGCGGGACGTGGTGCGACAGGCTGACTTTCTACGACGGGGCGTGCATCGTTTACGATAGTGCGGGCTATCCCACGACCTACCGCGACAGTTTGCTTACCTGGAGCAGCGGCAATCTGACCAAGTTCGGCAATCTTACGTTTGCGTACAACGATGCGGGCATCCGAACCAAGAAGGGCACGACGGAGTACATTGTCAAGGGCAATCTGATCCTTGCAGAAAAGCGCGGCGATACGGTCATTCATTATTACTATGATGACTCTGGCGTAGCTGGATTTGAGTACAACGGACAGAAATATTTCTACCGCAAAAACCTGCAGGGCGATATCATCGGAATTTACGATTCCTGCTGGAATCTGCTCGGGCTGTACGAATACGATGCCTGGGGTAACCTTCTGTCGCAGGTCGGCTCGGAAATCCTGAATATCAATCCGTTCCGCTACCGTGGGTACTACTACGATGCGGAGACCGGACTCTACTACCTGAACAGCCGCTATTACGATCCCGAAATCGGGAAATTCATCTCGCCGGATAGCTTGGCCTATCTTGAACCTGAAACATGCAACGGCCTTAATCTGTATGCTTATTGCAGGAACAATCCTGTCATGTATACTGATCCCTATGGTTTTTTTGCTGTGAGTACTTTTATTGTAGGGCTATTAGCAGCGGTTGGAGCATTAACTATTGCAGGTGCGACCATAGGAGGTATGTCTGCAGCTATTCATCAAGAAAATGTATTGACCGGAATTCGCAACGGCGCAATTACGGGGTTTATGTTTGGCATATCGATTGCTTTAGTAGCCACAGGTATTGGGACTCCCTTGGCTGGAGGTTTTGTGGGTACGATAATGGTAGGAATGGGCGTAGGCTCGGCATATTTGCTTGGTTCAAATCTTAATTCACAGCTACAGGGGGAAGGGTTTGGTCGTATAGAAGTCGGGGCGGTTGCTCATGCATGGGTAAAAGGTGTTTGTATAGGTGGCTTAGTTGCAGGATTTAGCTATTTGTTTAGCTCCGTATTATCCATTTATGGTGAAATGTTAGGCGCTGCGCTGGCAGGAAAAACATTTCTTGGCGTTCAAATATCAAAAATAATTTCTATTGGAACCTCAATTGAATTGGGTGGGCTTATTGGCGGAGCTATAGGTGGGTCTCTTGCTGGTAAAATTTTCAACAATGCAGCAGTAGACTCTGGCTTAATAACCAGTGCAATACCGTTATGGCTCATTAATTTACTTAAAAAAATTTTTAAATAATTTATTTATGAATGGAAAGAGGGCAATATGGATAACAAGTCAGCAGGGATAAAGCAAGTCATTGCAACACTGCAAGACGGAGCATTTTCGTATGAAAGCAGAAAACGCATTCTATTGTTTGGGATTATCGGATGCGTATTTTATATTATTGGTTTTGCTTGTCTTATTTGGGTTGTATTGGAAAGCGGCAAAAATTCCGAAGACATGACAGAAGTCATATTTACCGTGGTTGGTTGCTGTATTGCGGCGTTGTTCCTTGTTGCGGCTACCATTTATCTCATCGTGCGCAATGAAAAAATACGTACAAATATTTTGAATTGGATGGAAGATGCAGTTGAATTACGCGCCTTTGCGCAAACGGTAAATGTCGAGAATGTTTCTATTTTGTTTCCGAGAGCGAAGTTACAGGTAACGTTTGCTTTTGGCGGGAAGCATTATAAAAAAACAAGCGGTAGGAAGCGAGAAGGAAAAACGAGGACGGGGTATCAGAATTATTGGATGAAATTTAATAATAAAAATATACGAATTCTTTATTCTCCAAAATATGATCAAGTGATATTATTACAAGATTGAAAAAACACTATCCTATTCCTTCCCCCGAGCAGAGTTTCTGCTCGGGGGTATTTTTTATGGTGTAATTGGCTTGCAGGAAATTTAACTAACCATATTGACAACGAGTCGGGCATCAGTTATAATTTCGAATACAATGGACAGAAATATTTCTACCGCAAGAACCTGCAGGGCGATATCATCGGCATTTACGATTCCTGCTGGAATTTGCTCGGGCTGTACGAATACGACGCTTGGGGCAATCTTCTTTCGCAAACCGGCTCGGAGATCCTGAATATCAACCCGTTCCGCTATCGCGGGTACTACTACGATGCGGAAACCGGGCTCTACTACCTGAACAGCCGCTACTACGATCCCGAAACGGGCAGATTTATCTCGCCGGATAGCCTCAAATACCTTGATCCGACATACAATAACGGACTCAATCTTTATACTTATTGCGGGAATAATCCCGTGGTCAGATTTGATCCCAAAGGAGCAGATTGGTGGCATTGGGTATTAGGATCAGTGGTATTGGTTGGATTGGCAGTAGCTGTAGTTTGTACTGCTGGTGCGGCTGGAGTAGGAGTCGGTACAGCCTTTTTATCTGGATTCACGGGTACCGCGATTCTTGGGGCAGGCGGGACAACGGCTGCGGCAACGGCCTGTACAATTCTTTCGTCAGCATTTGCCACATCTACAGTAATGGCTGGGCTCGGGTTTGTATCGGGAGGATTGGTTTATGATTCGGGAGCCATATCTTGGGATTGGGATTCTGCTTCGGAAGGGTTTGGTTATGGTGCAGTATCTGGGATGATTAGTGGTGCTTTGATGTCACCATCGCTATTGGGAAAAGTTGGCAAAGGATTTTCGAGACGAATTATACAAGGTGGCATAAATTCCTTTCTTTCAGGTGCGCTGTATACCCTTCAAGGGGCTATAAGTAATGATTTTAGTTGGGAGAGTTTACTTTTATCATTAGAGTTTGGAGCCTTGTCAGGTGCATTCGGAAATGTTGTATTTCAATCAATACGTATGCAAGTGTTGCAAATATGCTTGTTGGTGGGTGGAATACCTTTAATGGAAAACGTTTTTTCGGAGCTCTTTGAATGGCTTTTGAGCTGAGTAAAAAAGGAGAATGATATGATCATTGCGTGTGCTTCAATTGCTTTTTTTATCGCCTTACTCAGTTGGCATTATTTAGATCGATATTGCAAAATGTCAGGGAAGCCACTCCTAAAGCACAAATTGGTTCGATATTTTTGTGCGCATTGCGGACGGTGCTGGCAAAATATAATCCGTCGGGATGGGGTAGAGTTTATGCTTCCGAGCGTTGAAGATCGATATACCGTCTCTGTGTTGACTTTTGTTTTGCAATACATCAGCTTTGCGGTGTTTGTCCTTCTGATCATCTTGGGCTGCATTACTTTAGGCAGAGCGTTTGATGTAATTACCCTCATAGCGACCATTATTTTGGTGCTTTATTTTATTTTTGCTTGTGTGATATGGATCGCGGGGGTGAGATTGGCAATCGGTCAAGAAAAAGCGATCGGGGAGCGCAAATTTCGTCACCTGGCGACGCAGGGCGTCAAGAATCAATTATCTTGCAGTGCTGTGGAAGAATTGTTGCAGAGCGGGCAGGCGTTTTGCTTTTCGGCGTACGACTTGTTGTTTGAGGTGCGCCACTATCGAGATACTTCCTCCTGGGAGCTGTTTGACGTGACACATAATGGCTCTATGGCGGTAAACAAGAGTTTTTCGAAGCTCTTGGACTGTATTTCGATCAATGGAAAGACAATTAAAGAGCTTTGGACATATTTATTTATTCAATCGAATATAAATCCATAGCCGTCTACAATTAAAACTTTATTTAGAGGCAAGGAAACTTGCCTCTTATTTTAACTAACCATATTGACAACGAGCTAGGCATCAGTTATAATTACACATACAACGAGCATAACCAGGTGACGGAGTACACGGAGAAGAAGGGCACTTCGACGCGCGTTAAAACGAGCTGTGGACAATTCATATGAATAGCTTCTGAGGCAAGGACACTTGCCTCTTTTTTTCCTAAAAATAGAACATGCTGTTCTGCTATAGAATTTAATAGTGTACAGGGGTGCCGAAAAAGCGGGAAAAACGGCTACCCCTTTTATGTTAGTATATCTACATGAGAAAAATCGTAAGGGGGCAAACAGATGAAGCGGAAAGTTACTGTCCAATCAGTGATCATCCACTTTTACGCCCTCTATCTCAAAAAACAACCGTCAAGTGCTGAGCTCCTGCGGGAAGCCAACCTGATTATAGAAAAGTGTAACAAGTACATTTTACAGGAAGGGGACAAATATCTTTCAGACACGATCAAGCAGGTCAATACGGTGGATTACGATTCCTGGATGAGGGTATTCCCGCTTGCCAAAAAAAGTTTATTGTCCCTTCAAGCAAATGCTATATTTGATAAATCACTGTTTCAAGCGGTTCATACAGGAGAACAATACTTGTATCAGTCGCTTCGCGTGCATCTATCGCCGGGGTGCTATTATGACAGGGAGCGAAGAATCTTTCAACAGATTATTCATTATCTGTACTATTTTCAATTGATAACTGTACCGTAGATATTTTTCGGGATCATGCGGACGTGATGGGTTGGGCGAGAGTCGACTTGCGTGAATCTTTGAATACGAAATGCTAACTTTCCGTTGTAATCTAATATTTCAATTGTCAATGAGTTCGGCGTAGAACCGGACTCATTACTATTTTTGCGGGATTGTTTCATTGATGTTTGTATCGGTATGTCTGCATTGTCCGCCGTTTGGCTTCTACTCGAACGGTTAAGTTTGGCTCATTTCTTCCAGAAACAAATGGGCAGTATCATAAGCCTTGCTTATATATACGAAAAAACATCTGAAATGATAAATATATTTCATTAAACAAAATACAGTGTTTTTCTTGCAAAAACATGGCAAAAACTCATATGATGGAATTGGAGGAATCTTCCTTTCATTTCAAGCACGGCTGAGCCGAGGCAGAGTGAGGGATAAGAATATCTTATAAGGAGCTATTATGGAAAGGATCGCGATTCGGGACAGACTCAACATGGCAGTCGCAACGCAGTATTATGCGGATCATGAAGAGGGGAGGATCAGCATTGAAAACCTCAACATGGTCTATGAGACAGATAAGGGCGATAAAGTGACGGCGCTCACCGATGTCAATCTTGAGATCGAGAGCAGTTCCTTTGTCTCTTTATTGGGGCCTTCGGGCTGCGGCAAGACGACGCTCCTGCGCATCATCGCCGATCTCATCGCGCCCACTTCGGGTTCGGTCAGTGTGGGCGGAATGAGTCCGACGCAGGCGCGCATGGCAAGAAAGCTCGGCATGGTCTTCCAGAGCGCGGTGCTCTATGACTGGCGCTCCGTGTTAAAGAATGTCGAGATGCCGCTCGAGATCATGCACCTGCCCAAGGGCGAGCGCCGCGACCTGCGGAGCACATGCTCGAGATGGTGGGGCTGAAGGACTTCGCGCACCGCTATCCCTACGAGCTTTCGGGCGGCATGCAGCAGCGTGTCTCTATCGCGAGGGCGCTTGCGGTCAATCCCGGGATCCTGCTGATGGATGAACCCTTCTCCGCGCTCGATGAGTTTACGCGCGAGAAGCTGCACGACGATCTGCTGGGCATCTGGAAGGAAAACAAGATGACCGTTGTCTTTGTCACGCACAACATCAGCGAGTCGGTTTATCTGTCTGACAAGGTCGTCGTCATGAGCCCGCATCCCGGCAGGGTCTCGGCGGTGCTCGATATCGACCTCAACCGTCCCCGCTGCGCTCAGATACGCGAAACAGAGGAGTACTATGACTACATTGCGGAGATCCGTTCCGACTTCGAGGGGGTGTGATCGTATGCGCGGCAGTCATACTGCGCAGGAAAAGGAACAGAGGGCATCCAGGGAATTTATCCCGCCGCGCTGGTTGGTGACGATCGTCTGGCTCATCGGATTCTTCGCGGTGTGGGAGATCATTGCGGCGGCAGTGCAGGCGTCCGGCGGCTCGAACACCGTATTCCCGCACCTGTACGACATGATCTACTGGTGTTTCTCCACCGATACCGTTCAGACGGCGACGCAGTCCTATTCGCTGTGCGGCGCAACGATCTGGAGCTATCTGTGGGATACGCTGAGCGTCGCCATTCTCGGCTTTCTCATCGGCTTTGCGCTAGGGATCGTGTTCGCGCTTCTCATGAGCCTGTTCCTTCCCGTACAAAAGGTGGGGTATCCGCTGCTGCTCGTCTCGCAGATGATCCCCATGCTCGGGCTTGCGCCCATCTTTCTCTCCATTTTCCCGGAGCTGTTCACATCCAAGATGTTCATGGCGGCATACATGTCCTTCTTCCCCATTGCGGCGAACACGTTCGCGGGGTTCAAGGCGGTGGATCGGGAGAGAAAGGAACTTTTGAAGATCTCCGCGGCGAATACATATCAGGGCTATACCAAGCTCATGTTCCCCGCCGCGCTCCCTTCGCTGTTCGTCGGGCTCAAGCTCGCGGCTCCCTCGGCATTCTGCGCCGTCATCTTCACGGAGCTGCTGCGCACGCAGGGGGGACTGGGGTACGGCATCTTCGCTTCGCGGTACGCGAGCCGCTGGGATCTTTGCTGGGGGTATATCTTCATGGCGATCCTCGCGGGCGTGCTCATCTTCTATCTGGTAGAACTTGTCCGGCACTTTGTCATTCGCTGGAAGTCGACGGACTGAGGTGCGAACGATGAAAAAGACCAATTTCAAGTGGCGCAGATTTCGGTATTTCTGGAACAAGATCGACAGCGCCGTCTACTTTCTGCTTCTTCTCGTCCTCGTGTTCGTCCTCTGGCAGACGGGTGCACTGCATGCGATACTGGGACAGGCCTATTCCCAGCTCCCGTTCCCGTTCGACAAGACATTCTCGACGACCAACGCGCTCACGCAGGTCACGACGACCACAACGAGCATCGGCATCCTTAACTATGCCGTCGCAAACTTCGGCACGATGATGTACAATGCCGGCATCACGCTCTCGGCGCTCATTCCCGGCTATCTCTTAGGTGCGCTCTTCGGCTACGGATGCGCGCTGCTTGCGACCGTCTGCCGCAAGTGGGGCGGAGGGGTGCTCGTCATCCTCACCATTCTGGTCTCCGCGCCCGTCGTTGCCTTAGCGCCCGCGATCAACAACATGTTCGGCTCGTCCGCGCCCTATGCGGCAAAGCTGGTCATCGTCATCATCACCTGTATGGCTGGCATGGCGGTCAACGCCTATAAGGGACTGAATACCGTCAAACCTTTCTCGGGCGATCTCATGAAGGTGTACAACGCTTCCTCGGCAACGAGCTTTGTCAAGATGCGGCTTCCCGCCTCCCTGCCCAATACCTTTACGGCGCTCAAGATCAACGTCGCAACGGCAATGGCGGCGGTGTTCATCTCCGAGATCTACGCCTACACGACGTCGATCGGGCTTGGAAAGGTGTTCAAGACGGCGTTCGATACGCAAAACCGTACGGCGGCGTGGGCATACATCTTTATGGCGGTCGTCGTCGGACTCATCATGTATGCGATCGTTGCGGACATCGAAAAACGCGCCATCCGTTGGCACGCTTCGCAGAGAAAATCCTGAACCTGTTTTAAATTTTTGTGGAGGTTTCCATTATGAAAAAGTTTCCCCTTGTTGTAGCTTCCGGTCTGCTCGCAGCGGCGATGCTGTCCTTTGCAGCATGCGCACCCGCCGAATCGGACGACCCGGACAACAGCTCCGACGGTGAGCTCACCCCGGTCACGCTTCAGCTCAAGTGGCTGCGTCAGTCCCAGTTCATGGGCTACTACGCGGCGGACGTGCTGGGCTTCTATGAAGAAGAGGGGCTGGATGTCACCATCGTCGAGGGCGGTTCCACGTCCGAGATCGACGCCGTGGAGAGCGGCAACGCGCAGTTTGGCACGACGTGGGTCTCCAACCTGCTTCCCTCCATTGCAAACGGCTCTTCGCTGATGGCGATCGCCCAGTTCTATCAGGATTCTGGCATGACCATCGTCTCAATGAAGGAGACGCAGGGCGAGGAGACGGCCGTTGAAGCGGGCGAGAGCGTCGGCAACTGGCTGGGCGGCAACCAGTACGAACTGCAGGCATACCTTGCCTCCCTCGGACTGGATACGCAGCTGACCTCGCAGAGCTATGACATGAACCAGCTTCTGACGGGCGAGCTGCACTGGGCATCGGCAATGACGTACAACGAACTGGGACTTGTCTTGGAAGAGGGGTACGATCTTGACGATCTGAACGTCATCTATATGCGCGATACCGATGTCGCGATGATGGAGGACTGCCTGTTTGTGGACAGCGAGTGGGCGGCGGCAAACCAGGATACGGTCAGGGCATTCCTGCGCGCATCCATCAAGGGCTGGGCTTGGGCATGCACCCACGCCGATCCCGC
>JAGHIT010000083.1 GCA_017887095.1 Clostridia bacterium
AGCCTCCCATAGACAACACCGAGAAAAGCGTTCGGCTCTGCTGTAGCGGATTGCAGATACAGGGCACCGCTAACTCCCCACCTATCACAGCTCTATCAGCATACCACATTTGCGTGAAAAATGCAACCGAAATCGGGGAAAGTTTTGTAAAACTCATATTTTGCGCGCCGTTCTCTTCTTCGGACGGCGCGTAAAATAGTAATTGCCGAATGTCAGGAAAGTCGGGCACAAAAAGAAAAGAATAAGTCAACTTTTTCTATAAAAATATGCTTGTCAATCCCAATCAAACGTGATACAATAAATCGAATTTTTCGGAGGAACTATGGACGTCTTTCGCTTCGGGCTGCACTACTGGAAAAAGTATATTCCGCTGTCCCTTCTGTCCAAGCTGTTCAGCTTGTTTGCAATGGTCTGCGACCTCGCCATACCGCTCATTTCAGCGGGATTTATTGACTATCTTATTGGCTACGATCCGCTTGATCCACCCGAAGGCGGCGGGCTTCTCGGCTTCCTGTTTACCGGCTGGATGGGGGAGCCGCAGAGTTGGCAGCTCTTTGCAAATCTTGCCGTCGTCTTTGCCTGCGTCCTGGGCGCGCGGCTGATATTTTTATATTGTAAGAACGTCACCTTTCAATGGTGCGGCCTGCGTATGGAATGTACACTGCGAGAGGAGACTTACACAAAGCTTTTGGAGCTGGACGGTGAGACCATCTCCCGCTACAACATGGGCGAACTGCTCACGACGATGAATCGCGACACGATCATCTTCAAGGAGCTGTATTCGCGTATCCTCATGAATCTGTTTGATTCGACGGTGATGATCGTGCTGTCCATTGTCATTCTCACTACGCTCGATCCCTTCTTTCTCATTCTTCCCGTCGTCATTACGCCTTTGATCCTCTTCTTTCTCATACGTTATCTGACGCAGGCGCGCAAATTGTTCCGCGCTATTCGGGAGGGGTACTCGGCGATCAATCTGGATGTGCAGGAAAATGTGGACGCGGTGCGTATCGTTCGTTCCTACGCCGCAGAAGAGGAAGAGATCAGGAAGTTTGACGCATGCAACGATAATGTGCGGGAGCTGAACTGCCGCGAGGTACGACTCACCGCAAAGTACAATTCTATTTTTCTGACGTTCCAGCAGATCGGCTATGTCGGCACCGTCATCATCGCCGTCCTGCTCGTCCTGAGCGGAAATATCCTTTTGGGTGCGCTGACGGCTGCGACGACTTATGTCACCAAGATCATCTCGCACATTACGCAGATCTCGCGCTCCTGCTTCATGATGCAGAATCAGCTCGTCTCGGGCGCAAGGCTGAAAAAGTTTCTCACCGAACAGAGCGCCGTGCCGGACTGTCCCTCGGCACAGCTTTGCTCTGTCAGACCGCACATCGTCTTTCATGACGTCAGCCTGACGCTGGGCGAAAAGCAGGTGCTGAAGCATATCGATCTGGATGTCCCTTACGGTAAAAAAGTGGGTCTGATGGGAGGTACGGGCAGCGGAAAATCTGCGCTCCTAAAGCTTCTGGCGCGTGTTTTTGACGTGACCTCGGGTGAAGTGACAATTGATGGAATCAACGTTGAAGCATATCCGCTCGAACAGGTACGGGCAGAATATGCATACGTTTTTCAGGACGTGTTTCTGTTTTCTAACACGGTGGATGCGAACGTCGCATTTACCAAGCCGGACTGTACGGATGAAGAAGTGCATTATGCGACCGACGTTGCACAGGCGACAAAGTTTATCGAAAAGCTGCCGGAAGGGTATGCGACCATTGTCGGGGAACGTGGCGTAGGACTTTCGGGCGGTCAGAAACAGCGCATATCCATTGCGCGCGCGATCGTCAAGGGTGCGCCCGTGCTCATTCTTGACGACGCCTCCTCGGCGCTCGACATGGCGACGGAGAAGCGCGTGCTGGCGGCGATCAAGGCGAGTTGCCCCGATCACACGCTGTTTCTTGCGACGCACCGCGTTTCTTCCGTGATGGACTGCGACGAAGTGCTTTTTCTGCGGGACGGCGAAATCGTGGAACGCGGTACGCCGGAAGAACTGATTGCCCGGAACGGTGCGTTTGCCGCCGTTTGGAAACTGCAGACGAGCGATGGTCAGCTGGACGATTCGTCCTACGGGGCGGGGGAGGAATAAGGTATGAAACGCAATACCTACTATATGGATGAGGTCATTACGTCGGAAAAGGTGGACGTCAAGTACTTCCGTCGTCTGCTCTCCCACCTCGTGCCCTATAAGAAGCTCTTTCTCATCTCCCTCATTCTGCTCGCGCTCTCGTCGGTGGCGGCGGTGTTCCCGCCCTTCATCATCCGCGCGATCGTCAACGAGGTGCTGCCCTATGGTGACGAGCGCATGACGCAACTCATCGTGTACATTGTCGCGCTGGGCGTGCTGGGCGTCCTCACGGCTGTCTTGCCCTATTTTCACAAGCGCATCATGGGAACGTTGGGACATAAGATCATCGCAGAAGTGCGCCACGAGATCTTCTTAAAGCTCCAGCAGCTTCCATTCGATTATTATGACAATCGTCCTGCGGGTAAGATTTCCATCCGCGTCACCGACTATATCAATGAACTTGCGGACTTCTTTACAGACTATTTGCTCAACCTCATCGTGGATGCGCTCAAGATTGTTGTCGCAACGGTTTTCATGCTCTGCCTTAGTCCGCTGTTTACGGCGATCGTATATGCTGCAGCGATCCCTCTTACCGTGTGCGTTTATCTCGTCAAGCGCTCGGTCCGGCGGTTGTGGCGGTATCACCGTGCCAAAAACTCCAATCGGAATGCCTTTATCGTGGAATCCATCATGGGCGAGAAGGTCATCAAAAACAGTAACCGTTCCGATTATAACCGGGAAGTTTACCGCGGGTTGCAGGAGGACAGTGCGCGCACATGGATGAAAATTGTCAGACGCAATGAATTGAATGCACCGATCTCCGAATTGTTTTGGAATGCCGGGATCTTGGCGCTTTATGCTGTTGCATTTGCGCTCATCGGGGGCGGTGCGACGGCAATAGCAGGTACAGTCATTGCCTTTTCGCTGTATACTTCGCTGTGCGCCGAGCCGCTTCTGCAATTTACGGCGGTACTGCAACAGCTTTCGCAAGTTTCGGCGAACCTGGAGCGTGTCTACGAGACTATCGATACGCCCGTTACCATTCACGATGCCGAGAACGCCGTCGCCTTAAAGGATGTGCAGGGGAAAGTGGACTTCAACGACGTCACCTTTGGCTACGAGCCGGGTGTCAATGTCCTCGAGCATTTCGATCTGCATGTCAATCCCGGTGAGAAGATCGCCTTGGTCGGCCCCACGGGCGCGGGCAAGACGACGGTCATCAGTCTTCTGACCCGCTTTTACGATGTGAATGAGGGCAGTGTTCAGGTGGACGGCGTGGACGTGCGCCGGGCGACGCTGCATTCTCTCCGAAAAGAAATCGGCGTGCTCATGCAGGAGCCGTTTATCTTCAAAGGGACGGTGCTGGAGAACATCCGCTACGGCACGCCAGAGGCGACGGACGAGGAGTGCATCGCGGCGGCAAAGGCGATCTACTGCGACCGCGTCGCCGCGCGCCTTCCGGACGGATACAACACCATGCTTGGCGAGCGCGGCGAGGGACTGTCCGCAGGCGAAAAACAGCTTCTTTCCTTTGCGCGCGTCGTCCTGAAAAATCCGCGCATCGTCATTCTGGACGAGGCGACCAGCGCCATCGACTCGGAAACCGAGCTGCTCATTCAGGCGGCGCTCGACCGCATTTTGCAGGGTAAGACCAGCTTCATCGTCGCGCACCGACTCTCTACCATCCGCAAGGCGGACAGGATCCTGTTCATTGCCGACAAGGGAATCGCCGAGCAGGGCTCGCACGAACAGCTGATGGCGTTAAGGGGGAAGTATTACGCGCTGAACCAGCGCCGTTGAGCGCGGATATGCGTTGTATCTCGTTGCCGCAGTCTGCGCAATTGCGTACTTTTTGAAGATCTTCGGTTTGATTGATCGCCAGCGGGGTGCGTTTGTGACAGCAAACGCACCCCGCTGGCGACTCGTCGCATTGAGAAACAGTTGACTTTTTTCCGTAAAGGGACTACAATAGAGGTAAGATTTTCAAAGGGAGATTGTTATGGCAGATTGTACGCACGATTGTTCTTCCTGCAGCAGCAATTGCGGCTCGCGGGACAAACAGTCGCTCATTAAGCCGCTCCACGAGGGGGCGAGCGTCAAAAAGGTCATTGCCGTCGCGAGCGGCAAGGGCGGCGTCGGAAAGTCGCTTGTTACGTCCCTGCTTGCCGTCCGCGCGATGGCGCGTGGATACCGCACTGCTGTTCTCGATGCCGACATTACAGGTCCGTCTATTCCTAAGGCATTCGGTGCCAAATTGCATGCAACGGGGGACGAGGGGGTGATCTACCCCGTCCGCACCGCGAGCGGACTACAGCTGATGTCCATGAACAGTTTATTAGAGCATGACGATGATCCCGTCGTATGGCGCGGAACGCTCATTGCGGGCGCGGCAGTCCAGTTTTGGACGGACGTGCTGTGGGAGGATGTGGACATCATGTTCATCGATATGCCCCCTGGAACGGGCGACGTTCCGCTCTCCGTCTATCAAAGCATTCCGCTGAGCGGCATCATTATCGTCACCACCCCGCAGGATCTTGTTGGCATGATCGTCAGGAAAGCGGTCAACATGGCAAATCTCATGAATGTTCCCGTGCTGGGTTTGGTCGAAAACATGAGTTATTTTACTTGCCCCGACTGCGGCAAGCGCTACGAGATCTTCGGCGCGAGCAAGGCGGAGGCGCTTGCGAAGCAGTACAATATTCCTGCATATGCGCGCATGCCTATCGATCCGAATGTTGCCATGCTTGCGGACGACGGAAAAATTGCTGAGGCAAACACCGATGCGCTTCAGGAGATCTTCCTCGAAGTGGAAAAAGCGCGCGAGATCAAAAGTTTTAAAGCGGAATAACGCGTAACATACCAAAGAAGGGGAAAACGATGGGTCTGTTTGCGAGGCTTGGACGTAAAAAAGGGAATACGTCCCCCAAAAAAGTGCTCCATATCGAGCGCGAACTCCCCACGCGGGAGGAGACGGTGCAGTTCATGCGCGACGAAGGGCTGCCGCCTCAGACGCTGGAGGCGGATTATTCGCAGGACGGCGAGGTGCGCTGCGTCATCTTCCGTTCGCCCAACGGGTTTGTGACCTATCAGTTTGAGCGGCTCATGTTCTTCGATGCGGAGGAGTACCGCCGCAGTCCGCTGCCCGCCTGCTGGCAGCCCTTTTCGGAGGCATACGCCAAGCCCGTATATACCAGCTTACGCGATCTCAAAAAACAGCTTGTGTTTGACCCCGAATACCTGACTTATTTTTCAGCAAACGTATCGTAACAAAGAGCGCACCGCCGCTCTGCACATGAAAAAGACGCCCCGCCGTTTGAATTCGGCGGGGCGTCGCAGTTTTCGTTGCGGTTGTATTTGTTATTCCTCAGCGACTTCGATGATGTCGGTCGCAGCCCAGCGTTTGGTGGATTCCACGGCGCTCTCGCAACTCGCCTGAGAGTCGTAATTGGAGCTCACGCAAAGCATACGTTTTTGCGAATTCATCAGACGGAACGTGAAATCGCCCGCTTTGGTCCTGATGATATTGAAATATCCTTCTTCAATACTCTTTTTATAGGTCGCAATGCCGTTTTTTGCACCGTTGATGCTGGAGTACTCATTGCTCACGAGCATGACTTCTCCGTTGTTCGCGCGCAACTCGAAATGAAAACCTCCCGCAGAGGGGCGGATCACCCATTTTCCCGTGGGTGCGGGGCGTTTCTTTGTCTTCTTGACCGGCACCGCCGTCTGAGGGACGGGCTTGCTTTCTTTTTTCATCTCCGTATCCTCCGTATATTCTTCGGGCGAGGCTGTTTCAGTCGTGTTATCAGGCTCGGGTTCGGGCTCCGGCTCGGGTTCGGGCTCCGGCTCGGGTTCGGGCTCCGGCTCCGGCTCGGGTTCGGGCTCCGGCTCGGGTTCG
>JAGHIT010000084.1 GCA_017887095.1 Clostridia bacterium
GATTTTTTAGAAAAACCCAACGTTCGCCGCAATGCGGCTCGGCGTTCGGTTTTTCTCGCCGATGGGTTTGGCAACAGTTTAGCCCCCATCGGCTCACCTTTCCGCTTAAGCCAAAGGGTTGGCAAATTGGTGCAACAAAGGCATAACCCAGTGACACCTTTGCGAACGCCATTCATAACTCGCAGAAATATTTTTCAAGAAAAGATTTTTGCGATAGGGTCGCAAGTCACGCAGACGCCTTTCCTCAGTTCTTGATCTCCTCGATCAGATAGCACTCGATATAGTCGCCGACTTTGATGTCATTGAAATTCTCGATCGCACAACCGCATTCAAGACCCGCCGCGACTTCCTTGACGTCATCCTTATAGTGTTTGAGCTGTTTGACGTTGTTCTCGACGATCATGACATCGTTGCGGTAGATGCGCAGTTTGCCGCCGCGTACCAGCCGTCCTTCGGTGACAAGGCAGCCTGCGATCGTACCGACGCCCGTGATGTTGAAGGTCTGGCGCACTTCCGCCTTGCCCATGTACACCTCCTTGTACTTGGGTGAGAGCATGCCCTTTAATGCCGCTTCCATATCATCCAAAAGTTCATAGATGATGCGATACATTCTGACATCGACATGGCTGCGCTCGGCAAGCGCCTTCGCTTTGGTATCGGGACGCACATTGAAGCCGATGATGATGGCATTGGCAGAATCCGCGAGCGAGACGTCGCTTTCGGTGATCGCACCCGCTGCGGCATGGATGACCTTGACGCGCACTTCCTCGTTGGAGAGCTTTTCCAAGGAGGCTTTGACCGCCTCCACGGAGCCTTGCACGTCTGCCTTGACGATGACTTTGAGGTCCTTGAGACTTCCTTCATCCACCTGGCGGAAGATATCATCCAGCGAAACCTTTGCCGTTTCGTGAATCATGGATTCGCGCTGCTTATTTCTGCGCTCCTCCTGTACCTGCTTCATGAGGCTGGCTTCAACAGAGAAGATCGCGTCGCCCGCATTGGGGACATCCTCAAGTCCCAGGACGGAGACTGCGGTGGAAGGACCGGCTTCCTTGACCGATCTTCCCTTGTCATCGATCATCGCGCGTACTTTACCAACAGTGGTACCGGAGACAAGATTATCCCCCGTCCGTAACGTCCCGTTCTGCACCAACACGCTCGCCATGGGACCCTTGCCTTTATCCAGTTTGGCTTCTATGACAACGCCCTTCGCCTTGCGCGTGGGGTCTGCCGTGAGTTCCGCCATTTCGGCGACGAGGTCGATGTCCTCGAGCAATTTATCGATGCCCATGCCCGTCTTGGCGGAAACCGGCTCGACGATGACGTCGCCGCCCCACTCCTCGGGCACGAGGTCGTACTTCATGAGTTCCTGTTTGACGCGGTCCGGATCGACGTGCGGCTTATCCATCTTGTTCATCGCAACGATGATAGGCACATCCGCCGCCTTTGCATGATTGATCGCCTCCACCGTCTGCGGCATGATGCCGTCATCCGCCGCAACAACGAGAACGACGATATCCGTGACCTGTGCGCCGCGCGCTCGCATAGCCGTGAATGCCGCGTGTCCGGGGGTATCGATGAATGTGACTTTCTTGCCCTCGCCGAACGTAACGGTGTAAGCGCCGATGCTCTGCGTAATGCCGCCCGCTTCGCCTTCCGTGACATTCGTCTTGCGGATCGCATCGAGAAGCGACGTCTTGCCGTGATCGACGTGTCCCATGACTGTAACGACGGGCGCACGGGGAATCAGGTTCTCGCTGTCCCCTTCCCCATGCATCTTGAGAAGCGCGTCTTCCGCCGTCTCCTCAGGTTTATATTCGAGATCGATCCCCAACTCCAACGCAATAAACGCCGCGTTGTCATAGTCGACCGACTCGTTGACCGTCTTCATGATGCCCTCTTTGAAGAGGCGTTTGGTGATTTCCACGGCCGAAATGCCCAATTTTTCGGACAGAACCTTGATGGGGATCTCCTTACTGGTGACGACGGCATGATCGATCTTGATCGTCTGCGTCTCTTTCCGGACTGCCTTCTTGCCGAAACGAGCCTTTCTGTAACCGCTCTTATCCTCGTCGAAATCACCGATCGATGCGCCCTGTCTGCGTTGAAGATCACGTTTGTTGACGACGCGGCGCTGTTCGACATATGTTTTTTCAAATTTCTTAGGTGTCTCACGACGAGGCGCCGCAGGTGCGGGCGCGGGCGCAGCGGGACGCGGCATCGGCGGACGTGCGCCCGTACGCGTTCCCGTTCCCATGCCGGGACGCGGCGCTCCTGCCTGCGGCCGGGGGGCTCCCATGCCGGGACGCGGCGCACCGGTCTGCGTACGTGTACCGGGCGCATAAGCAGGACGTGCACCGCGGGAATCGGGACGGCCTTCCGTCGGGCGGTAAGTGGGACGATCGGATTTGGACGGTCCGCCGGATGACCGCCCGTCTCTGGCGGGCACGTTCTGCCGCTGCGGGATATTCTGTGCGGACGACGCGTTTCTTACAGGCTGACCCGGCTTCCCGTTCGCATTGCTCTTCGCTGCAGGCGTCGGAATGCGTTCTTCCTGAAGAGCAGTCTTGGGAACGGTCTCCTCTTTAAACGCTGCTTTCTCCTGACGCTCTGCGGCGGGTTCCCGGATCTCCGCAACAGGCTCCGGGGATTCTGCGGCAGGCTGTACAGGCTGCGGAGCGGGCTCTTTGTCAGGCACGGAAGCCTGTTCCGCAGCAGCCGCACGTTCTGCCTCCGCGGCAGCGCGGGCTGCGGCAGCCTCTTCTTCCTTTCTGCGCGCCTCTTCCTCCGCACGGCGCGCCGCCGCTGCCGTCTCCAGCTCGCCGAGCTTTTTAAGCAATTCGGCAAGCTGCTTCTCTCCCGCAGCGATCGACTTTTGCAGGGCTGCGGTCTTCTCGTCCTTTAAGACCGCACTCAGCTTTTCAATGTTTTCGTATGACATATCTCCTCCGATTTTGCAGGCGCCCTGCCTGCCGTCCCGAGATTTTCCTGTTTCTCTGCTTTACATTCTTGCAAGATCGCACGGGCAAGCTGCTCCTGCGCGACTGCCGCCAGCTTACATTTTTCCTTATGCACAAGCAAATCAAGATCATACACCCATAGTACGGTGCATGAAAACTTTTTCGAGAGCTTTTCGATCTCTTTTTTCGTATTATCGGACGCCGAAACATCCGCAACGAACAACCAGACCCTGCCGCGTATTGACTTTGCGGCATTCACGCCCAGTACCAGTTTGCCCGCACGCTTGCAGAAATTGAGATAAGTTCCCAGCTTACTTTGCACGCAGGAACTCCTCCTCGATCGCCCGGTACACGCTCTCGTCCACTTCCTGAGAGAAGGTTTTGTGCAGCAAGCGGTATTTTCCCAGCTTTTTGATGCATGCCTCACTGTCGCAGATATACGCGCCGCGTCCGGGAAGTTTTCCCGAAAAATCCAGGCAGATCTCGCCCGAAGCGCTTCGCACGATGCGAAGCATCTCTTTTTTAGGTTTTTCTTCGCGGCACGCGATGCAGGTGCGCATGGGGATCTTTTTCTGCTTAGGCATTTATTCCTCCGACGCCTCCGCAGGCGTCTCGAGATGAAGCTTCGCCGCTGCAGACTCGCTCTTGACGTCGATCTTCCAGCCTGTCAGACGCGCAGCAAGACGGGCATTCTGACCATCCCTTCCGATCGCGAGCGAGAGTTTATCGTCCGGCACGACCGCGACTGCTGACTTTTCACCCATCTGTGTGACGGACAGCACCGTTGCGGGAGAAAGCGCTTTGGCAATAAATTCCAGCGGATTTTCGCTCCACAAAATAATATCGATTTTTTCGCCGTTCAATTCGGTGACGACTGCATTGACACGCGCGCCCTTATTTCCGACGCATGCGCCGACTGCGTCCACGCGTGCATCCTCAGACATGATCGCCATTTTGGTACGATGTCCCGGCTCACGCGAAATCCCTTTGACGATGACCGTGCCCGCTTTGATCTCCGGCACTTCCTCTTCAAAGAGGCGCTTGACGAGCCCGGGCGCGGCACGGGTAACAAGCACCTGTGCATTCCTGCCGCCGCTCTTGACGCGCTTGACGTATACCTTGATCTTGTCGCCGACATTGTATTTCTCGCCCGGCACCTGGTCCTGCGGCAGCATCAGTCCTTCGATCTGCCCCTTTCCCAGTTCGATATAAACATTGCGGGCGTCCACTTTGCGGATGAGTCCGCTCATCAGCTCGCCCTCTTTGTCCGAAAACTCGGAAAGCGTATTGTCGCGCTCCGTCTCGTGGATCTTCTGCAAGATGACCTGCTTTGCAGTCTGCGCTGCGATGCGGGAGAAGTCTTTGGGCGCAAATTCATCCCTGAAAACGTCGCCGACCTTGGCGGTCTTTTTGATCGTCTGCGCTTCCTCAAGCGAGATCTCGCCTTCGCCAAGTTCTTCCGCATCTGAGACGGTACGCGTCAGGAAACAGCGGATGGTTCCCTTTTCGGGATCGAGCTTGACTTCTACCTTGCCTGCTTCTCCGTCGAACTGTTTCTTATACGCAGAGACAAGCGCCGTTTCAAGCGCTTCGAGAAAAGTCTCCTCACTGATCCCCTTCTCACGTTCCAGATCGGCAAGCGCCGCAAAGAAATCCTTGTTGATCATGATGTTTCTCCTTCCTTGGATAGTAGATGATACGCCGGCAGGCGTTATACTTCGATGAGCAGACAGACCTTGGAGGTCTTTTCGAAAGGGATGCGCAATTCCCCTTTCTCGGTAATCAGGGTAATGACGCCGTCCTCAAAGGAAGCAAGCGTTCCCTCGCGGTACTTTGCCCCCTCAAACGGAGCATAGAAGTGCACTTCGATCTTCTCGCCCATATGCCGCGCGAAATCGCGTGCGGTCTTAAAGGGACGATCCAACCCGGGCGAAGAACAGTTGAGCGTATATGCCGCCCCATATGTGGGATCGAGTTCGTCAAGCGCTACGTCCGCCGCGCGGTGAAACGCCTCGCATAAATTGAGATCGACCCCGCCCGGGGCATCGATGATGAGCGTAAGAGACTTCTCGCGATTGTTCCACACCGCTTCCAGGAGCTCTGCTCCGACCGATTGCGCAACAGGCGATAAAAATTCCTCCACTTCTTTCATGGGTTTTACGGTCATGTATCCACCTCAAAAAAATACGCCGCATGGTTCGCGGATCTCTCCCCGAAACACTTTTATACAAAGAATGAGAGCGGAAACCCGCTCTCAATCCAAACGCTCAGATTAAGATTATCCTTAGTTTACCACCTTTTCGGCAAAAAAGCAAGCATTTGCCGACGGAAATTTGCAAAAATGATTACACAATATCGCCGTTCATCTTGACCAGCTCCAAAAAAATCTTTGCCGTGACAAAGGCATCATCGAAGGCACGGTGATGATTGAACGTAAAACCGAAGAAATCCGCCACATTATTGAGTTTGTTGTGCGTAAGATGCAGCGTCTTCTGCGACATGACAAGCGTATCGAACTGCGGTTGATCAAAGAGGAACCCCTCTTCTTCACCGTAAAAGCGGATAAACTTATAGTCGAACGAAATATTGTGCGCCACAAGCGCGCAGCCTGCCGTAAACTTATAGAAGTCGGCTATCACGTCGGAGAGCGCCGGCGCCCCGACGAGCATTTCGTCCGTAATGCCCGTAAGTCGGACGATTTCGTCGGAAAGACGGTTGGGACAAGCGACGAAGGTGGAAAACTTTTCTTCGATTCGTCCGTTTCTGATCTTGACCGCACCTATCTCGATGATACGGTCCATCACCCCCATCGCCGGCGTATTGTTCAGACCGGTCGTCTCCAGGTCAAACACAACAAATTCCTGTCGGGTAAATGAGGCCGGCAGAGAAGCCTGCGCAAACAACGACCCCTGCACCAGATCGGAGACGGGTGAAGGAAACACAACGCGATACTGCGCCGGAACGGGACGGGACGGCCGCTGCTCCGGCACGAATCCGGCGGGCGCATGCCCTCTGTCCACATTTTTGGCACGAAAAGACAGGCTGCCGTTGAAGATCTCGTTGTCTCCCGTCAGGCAGACACTGTCCCCCTGAGCAAGCGCCCGAACCTTGTCAACGGTCGCTTTCTTGGAGAAATAAGAACAGCGCAACTGCCCTGTCGCATCTGTCACAGAGATGGAAAAGTACGGTTTTCCCGCCTTGGTGGCGCGCTCCTCTATGTAAGCGACCGTACCGCAGACGGTCACGTTCGGCATCTCCTTGACGAGATCGGCAATATAGATCGCGTGCTGCGGCTTTGCTCCGTCGATCGGCTCATATTCCTCAACGGGAAAGAAACGCGGCGCGGTAACGTATTCCGCTTCGGGCGGCGCTTCATACTCGATCTCGCCGCGTTCTTTGTTCACGAATCTGACTTCGCCGAACCATGTTCCGCAGAATCTTCTGGCAAGTTCTTCGCTCACGGCGTCAAGAATGCCGTCACCCGTCATGCGATCGCGCTCCAGTTCCCCAACATTGATAAAAAACCTGCCGCCCGCGCCGTCAATGATGACGGCGATATCCTCGGGATCGACGAATGCCGCAACACCGGGAAAACGCGTCTTGAGAATATCCGCGACGGCGCGCCGTATGCCCGCTTCATCGGGAACAGACTTCATTATTTTTACTTCCGCAACAAACCCCGCCGGAACATACTTTGCCGAAACTCCGCGGGCGTACGCGACGTCCTCCGATCCATATCCTATGTCCGTGACGAGATAAAATGTCACCGTCTTACCGTTGACTTCGATCTTTCGGAGCACGGCGCGCACAAGCCCCGCACTTCCCCTGATCTCTTCCAGATATTGCTTACTTCTCATCGATCAACTCATTCAGACGCGCAAAGAACACGCGCTCGGCATCCGCCGCAGCGATGCGCTCGTTCTCGCGTCCTTTCTGCATGATAACGCAGTACTCTTCTCCTCCCGCGATGCCGAGATCGCAGTCCTTCGCCTCGCCGGGGCCATTGACGACACAGCCCATTACGGCAACTCTGAGCTTCTTTCGTACCGTCCTGACACGCGCCTCGACGCGGGAAGCAAGCCCCATGCAATCATAGCGGCAGCGCCCGCAGGTCGGGCAGGCGACGACCTCCACATAGTCTTTCTCCAGTCCGCACGCGCGCAGGATGTCGTGCGCAGCGTACACTTCCTCAACGGGGTCGGCGGAGAGCGAAACACGAATGGTCTCACCGATGCCCGCAAGAAGAAGCGAGCCGATGCCGATGCTGCTCTTGACGATACCCATATGCTGCGTGCCTGCCTCGGTCACGCCCAAATGCAGCGGATAATCACAGCGGCTTCTCAGAAGCGTGTACGCCTCGACCGTGAGCGGGACGTCTGACGCCTTGACGGAAACGACAATATCCTGTACGCCGTGTTTTTCCAGAACCGCGACGTTATCGAGCGCGCTCAGAACAAGCGCTTCGGCGCTCCTGCCATACTCTTCAAGATGCTTTTTTTCAATACTTCCCGTATTCGCCCCCACGCGGACGGGAACATGGTGCGCCTTGACGCAGTCAGCGACGAGCGCGACCTCTCTCTCCCCGCCGATATTGCCCGGATTGATACGCAGCTTATCCGCGCCGTTCTCTACGGCGAGTACCGCAAGCTTTGCCGAAAAATGCACGTCCGCAACGACGGGCACGCCCACCCTGCCGCAGATCCCGCGAAGGGCGCGCGCGTCCGCTTCGTCCGCAACGGCAACGCGCACGATGTCGCAGCCGGCATCCCGCAGCGAAAGAATTTGAGCGACGCTTTTCTCCACGTCGCCCGTCTTTGTCGTCGTCATGCTCTGGACGGCGATATTGCCGCCGCCCAACAGGACATTGCCCACCCGTACCTGACGGATCATTTCGCCTTCTCCTCCTGGTTCTTGCGCTCCATCATCTGCTGCAATTCCGCCATGAAGGAGGAGATGTCCTTGAAGGAGCGGTACACCGAGGCATAGCGCACATAGGCGACCTCATCCAACTCCTTGAGCCCTTCCATGACCATTTCGCCGATCGCCTTGGAAGTGACCTCCTGTTCCATGGAGTTGTAGATCTTCTTGGCGACGGACTCGGCAAGTTCATCGATCTTTTCGATGGGCACGGGACGCTTTTCGCACGCTTTGATAATGCCGCGCTTGATCTTGCCCAAATCGAATGCCTGACGCGTCCCGTCGTTTTTGACGACAAGAATGGGCGCCACTTCAATGGTCTCATACGTCGTAAACCGTCTGCCGCAGCCCATACACTCGCGGCGACGGCGAATGGTACGCTCGTCGTCCGCCGAGCGTGAATCGATGACTTTGCTCTCTGTGCAGTTACAATACAAGCAGCGCATATCCCCCTCCAAATGGCATATCTTGTGTGTGAATTTCAGATATTATACCACATTTCATGCACTATGTAAAGAGATTTGAGTAAAAAAACGATGCAAAGACAACGGACCCTCTTTTTCCGCAGCCCGAACATAGAGCTGCCGGCGTTTCGCCGATTTCAATAAAACTGCGCCATTTCGCACAAACACGGAAAAACAAAGCCCGCCGAAGGAAATTCCTTCGGCGGGCGGCATTTAAATTACCATTCTGCGACCGATCAGATCCTTGCGACGCCCGTACGGCGCGCCGCCGCCTTGACCGCTTCCGCGACCGCGTCCTTGACGGCGGGGTGGAAGGAATCGGGAATGATATAATCGGGACGGAGTTCGCTCTCCGGGATAACGCCTGCGATCGCCTCTGCCGCAGCGATCTTCATCTCATCGTTGATATCGCTTGCGCGCACGTCGAGCGCACCGCGGAAGATGCCGGGGAACGCCAGAACATTGTTGATCTGGTTGGGGAAGTCGCTTCTGCCCGTACCCATGATGCGCACGCCCGCCGCCTTTGCCTCATCGGGCATGATCTCGGGAACGGGGTTCGCCATTGCAAAGATGATGGGATCGGGCGCCATGCTTTTGACCATGTCCGCCGTCAGGCTGCCCGGTGCAGAGACGCCGATGAATACGTCCGCGCCCTTGATGACCTCGGCAAGGCTGCCCGCCTTCTTCTCGAGGTTGGAGATCTTCGCCATCTCCGCCTTGATCTCGTTGAGCCCTTCGCGGCCCTCGTAGATCGCGCCCTTCCTGTCGCAGAGGATGACTTTCTTGAGGCCTCTGCTCATGAGCAGCTTGGTGATCGCGATACCCGCAGCGCCCGAGCCGTTGACGACAACGGAGAGATCCTCCATCTTCTTGCCGACGAGCTTCAACGCATTGATCATTGCAGCAAGCGTAACGACCGCGGTGCCATGCTGATCGTCGTGGAAGATCGGGATATCACACACCTCTTTGAGGCGCTTTTCGATCTCAAAGCAGCGGGGTGCGGAGATATCCTCGAGGTTGATGCCGCCAAAGCTGCCCGCAAGCAGCGAAACCGTCCTGACGATGTCGTCCACGCTCTTGCTGCGCACGCACAGAGGAAAAGCGTCTACGTCGCCGAAAGTCTTAAAGAGCGCGCACTTGCCCTCCATGACGGGCATGCCCGCTTCGGGACCGATGTCGCCTAAACCGAGAACCGCAGTACCGTCCGTAACGACCGCAACCAGATTGGCGCGGCGCGTATAGACATACGAGAGATCGACGTTCTTGCTGATCTCGAGGCAGGGTTCCGCGACGCCGGGCGTATAGGCGACGGCGAGCTCTTCGCGGTTGGTAATGGGCGCACGCGTAACGACTTCGATCTTGCCCTTCCATTCCTTGTGCTTATCCAGTGCAAACTGTTTCTTGTCCATAGTGATACGTTACCTCTGCGAAATTTTATTTTCAGATCCCGAGGGTGTCCATGAACGCCCTGATCTTGGTTGCCGTGTTGTGCAGGTTCTCCATTTCGTCCTGCGTGAAGTCATACATGAGCTTGCCTGTAACGCCCTCGTCGCCGACAAAGGACGGCACGCTGATCGCGACGTTACCGATGCCGTAGTAGTCGTCGAGCAAAGAAGTGACGCTGAAGATGCTGCGCCTGTTTTTCAGGACGGTCGCCGCCAATTCCGCCACGATGGCAGCGATGGCGTAGTTGGTCACACCCTTGCGCTTGATGACTTGTGCGCCCGAGGAGACGGTCTCGCGCATGACCTCGTCCTTATCCAGCAGGATGCCCTTCTTTTCGCAGAAGGAATCCAGCCGCATACCCGAGACGTGCACCGAGCTCCATACCGCAAACTGCGCCTCGCCGTGCTCGCCCGCCGTATAACCGTGAATATTGCGGATATCCGCATCGATCTTGGTGCTCAGGAAGTAACGGAAGCGCGCGCTGTCAAGCACGGTACCCGTGCCGAACACCCGCCCGATGGGAAGACCGCTCTCCTTCTGGATGAGATAGGTGATCACGTCCACGGGGTTGGAGACGACCATGATCGCGCCGCCGTTGTAATATTTCATGATATTGGCGGTCACGTCGCGCGCAATGGCAATATTCTTGTTTGCAAGATCCAGCCGCGTTTCGCCGGGCTTTCTGCCGACGCCCGCCGTGATGACGATGAGATCGCTGTCTACGATGTCCGAATAATCGCCGCTGTATATGTTCATCGTCCCCATCGTGATGAGGCCGTGACTGATATCCATCGCCTCGCCTTCCGCCTTCTCCTTGTTGACGTCAATGATAACGATTTCCGCACAAAGACGTTGGGTCGCGATGGAAAAAGCACATGCAGCGCCGACTGCGCCGGCGCCGATAATGCTGATCTTGGTAGGTTTTCTTTCCATAATCTTTTCCTTGTCCTTCCTGAATGAGTACTGTCTTTTCCGTATTATATCCGAATTTTGCCGAAACTCGGGTACGATATCATTATAGCACAAATCACCCGCACAAGACAAGGGTTTTGAGAACATTTCCCACAAAAAAAATCGACGCCGCAGACGGCTTACCCGGCATCGCCGTCGCCACTGCGCCCAGCACAATGAACGCAAGACTGATCAGCGCTTCTGCTTATATTATATTTGAAGTTGACCCCATTGTCAAGGCATCAAAAGAGGATGAGAAATTCCCATCCCCTTTCGAATGATACATGCTACCGCTCTAATCCTCTAAATGAAAATTATTTTTCATTTTCTGCTTTAATTCCTCAATCGGGCAGATATCAACCAAAATTTTCTCTCTGTTAACACTATACTCTAACGTCAATTTTTTCATGTCACCCACCGTATGAAACAAGAAACAGACCGAATAGGGGTTTCCTTTCGAATGAAACCTGAGTTTTACCTCGCAATCGGAGATATCCGTCCACTTCCAGACATACCGCCTCTGCAAAACGCGATAGGAGATCGTCTGATCGTCAAAATACACCTTGGGATTCCATGTAAAAAAAGACAATGCGATCGACAGACATAAAACGACGATGGTCGCAACCCCGACCCACAACAATGCCGATATATTTTGTTTTGCATATAAAATAAAGCATATGATCGCCGCCAGACATATGCCCCAATGCGCAAGCACGGACAGTCCCGGATTTTTATAAATCGCTTTCTTCATATTCGTCGACCCCGACAATTTTTTCTACCTCTTTTCAAGAAAACAAGAAACCCCGTTCACATATCTCGTAGAATGCTTTCTGATAAACGCATCAATAAAGCGGCTCCGCAAGCAATCCGCCTGCTGCCCCTCGATGATCTTCACAGCAGTTCCTCCTCTTTTGTCAATCGTTTGATCATACAGAATTCGATCCCCAGCACCGCAAATGCAAGGCACAGCATGATGACAAACATGACGATCAGCGAGAGTACCACGACGAGGGCGACGTTCTCCAAGGGCAGGACCCAAAACCTCAGGACGAGGACAGCTATGGCCAAAAGAACGGCAATGGGGATCAGCGACAGCAAATAAAACAACACCGCATACAGGCGATTTTTTCTTTTGGAAATCTGATATGCGCCTGTAAAAAATATCAGGAAAAATCCCAGGTACGGGATGACAGCCAACAGACATTGCCTTTTCCGGGAAATACGCTTGTACATGATTTCTCCTCTGCTTATTTCGCCTGTCATCATTATAAAATACACGACGGAAACTGTCAATACGTAAACGCGGTTCCCGATGCCTTCCCGCAGCTAAAATGCCGCCCGCCGCGCAAATGCGCGGCGGGCGGCATGGTCTAAACGACTATTCGACCGGTTTTCCGTCCGGACCGACTTCCACAAGATCGGAAGCCTCCTGTTCGCGAGGCAGCATCTTCTTTTCAGAGGAAAATCCCCTGCCGCGCACTTCAGATACAACACTGAACATAAGAAAGGCGTCCGGATCGATCTTATGAATGGCATTCTTGAGCCGCACGACCTCGCGATTGTTGACAATGGTCAGCAGAACATAGCAATTCTCTTTCAGAAAACCAGTCTTGCCGTACAGCATCGTGACCCCGCGATTGAGGTCATTTAAGATCATCAGCCTGATCTCGCGATATTTGCGGGAAATAATCTTGACCTGAGTACGCTTTAACCCGATCGGAGAGACAACATCCACGAGCAGCGCGGCGATCAGCGTAATGAGGATGCCGTAAAGCACCGTCTCGAGCGTGACGTCGGCGATCAGCTGAATGAGGACAATGGTAATATCCAGCGTCCACATCGTCACAACGATGGGCACACCGAGGAGCTTGTTGAGAATAAGCGGCGGGATATCCGTCCCTCCCGTACTCGCACCGACGCGTACAACGGAACCGATCCCGACGCCAAACAGGAGCGCCCCGAAAAACGCCGCCAAAAGCGGATCGTTCTCCGCAATAATATGCCCCGCAGACTGCACATAAAGGTTGTTGAGTTGCGTATGCATCGCCATGAACGAGGGGTAGAGAAAGGTTCCCGCGAGCGTCGCCGCAGCAAAACGTTTGCCAAGGAAAATCGCCCCGACGATGAACAGGATGATATTGGCAATATATACCGTTGCCGTCACCGCCCATTCCGTACCGGGATTTTCCGCGCCCAGCAGATTACGGACAAAAATACCCACGCCGGTCGTCCCGCCCATAACAAAACCGTGCGGCACGATAAAATACGCGCTCCCTGCCGAAGCAACACAATTTCCCACAACTACGATGAGAATATAAAACAGAAAATGTTTGACCTGCTTTGAAGTTGGCTTACGGATTTGTATTTTCATAATTCTCTCCCGATCGTGGTCCGTTCCATTGTAGATCTGTGTATATTATAGCAAAGTGTACGCCGCCTTTCAAGATGATTTGACGAGATTTTATAAAAACAGTTCAAAAAGCCCGCCTTGGTCACGGTCGCTCACGATGTCCGCCATAGAATGCATATAATGCATTACGGCGCCACGCCGAAAACGCATTCGCGCCGAATTTTTACCATACGAGGTCTGATATGTGCAATTTTTGTTGTCATTCATGCTGCGGCTGTCAAAACAGTCTTGCAAGAGCGCTCGCCAATCTCTTTGATACCGGATGCGGCTGTTCCGGGAACGATCGGAACCGTTGGAACCGCTGCTGCAATAACAACGCAAACAACTGCGGCTGCGCCGGATCACAAAGCGGTTCCGGATGTTCCGGCGGCGACCGAAGCACTTCTTTTTCCGGCAATACGCGCTCAGGCTGCAACGGATGTAACCACGGCAGAAACCGCTTCTGCTGCTCCTGCTGCCCCTGCTGCGACTGTTCCGACTGCGGCTTTGAGATAAATACCAACGGTTTCAACTCCTGCGGTCCCTGCTATGCCTGCTCGGACGCCTATTACGCCCGTCAGTACGCGCTTGCTTATTGCTGCTCCTGTTGCGATTGACCGTGAATACAACAAAAACGCAGGGAATTTTCCCTGCGTTTTGCTCTCTTTATTTTGCATATTCGACGCTGCGGAATTCGCGGATGACGTTCACCTTGATCTGCCCCGGATATTCCAGCTCCGCCTCGATCTTTTTGGCGATATCTTTAGCGAGGAAGAGCGCCTTTGCGTCATCCACCTGATCGGGCTTGACGATGACGCGCACCTCCCTGCCCGCCTGAATGGCATAACTCTTATCCACACCCTGGAAGCTCGCCGCGATCTCCTCCAGCTTTTCCAAACGCTTGACATAGTTGGAGCCTGTCTCTCTTCTCGCACCGGGACGAGCTCCCGAGATGGCGTCCGCCGCCTGCACGAGCACAGCTTCGATGGTCTTAGGTTCAACGTCGCCGTGGTGCGCCATGATTGCATTGACGATCATGGCGTTTTCCTTGTACTTCTTGGCAAGATCCGCGCCGATCTGGATATGCGTACCCTCCTGCTCGTGATCGACCGCCTTGCCGATATCGTGCAGAAGACCCGCGCGCTTGGCAAAGTTGACATCCAACCCCAATTCCTGCGCCATGAGCCCGGCGAGGTTCGCGACCTCGATGGAGTGCTTATAAACATTCTGTCCGTAACTGGTACGGAACTTCAGTCTGCCGATCAGTTTGATGATCTCCGGATGCAATCCGAAAATGCCGACTTCGAACATGGCGTTCTCGCCCGCCGCCTTGATCTGCTGATCGAGTTCCTTGGTGACCTTTTCCACCGTCTCCTCGATGCGGGCGGGGTGGATCCTGCCGTCGGCGATGAGACGCTCGAGCGTGAGACGCGCGACCTCTCTTCTGACGGGATCGAAGCCCGAAAGAATCACGACCTCAGGCGTATCGTCGATGATGAGTTCGATGCCGGTCGCATTCTCAATGGCGCGGATGTTTCTGCCCTCACGCCCGATGATGCGCGCCTTCATGTCGTCATTGGGCAGCGGGACGACGGACACGGTCACTTCTGACGCATGATCCGCCGCACAGCGCTGGATGGCAAGCGTGACGATGTTCTTTGCGTTGAGGTCCGCCTCCTCCTTTGCCTGCTGCTCGAGGTTTCTCACCTGAACGGCGACGTCGCGGCGGGTCTCGTCCAAAATTTCTTCGGTAAGAAGTTTTTTAGCCTCTTCCTTGGTAAGCTGCGAGACGCGCTCCAGCTCCTGGACCATGAGTTCATGCTGATGGGACAGCACTTCCTGCTTCTTGGAGACATCCTCCAATCGTTTGTTGAGGTTTTCCTTCTGCGCGTCCAGCGACTCGTTCTTCTTATTGAGTTCCGCTTCCTTGCGCTCGAGTGCGTCCTCCTGCTTATTGAGACGGGCTTCGATGCGCTGCTGTTCGGCGCGCTTCTCCTTCATCTCCTGTTCAAAATCGTTTCTTCTTTTGAGTTCCTGTTCCTTTGCCTCTAAAATGGATTCCTTTTTGATGCGCTTTCCTTCCGCGCGCGCTTCGGAAAGCATCTCCTCCACGCGCTTGCTCGTTTCGTCGAGCTTTTGTTCCGCTCTCTTCTTGGAAATTCTCTTCAGGACGTACCAGGTGACGCCGAACGCCGCACCGGCGCCGACAATAAGCAGCACGATCATCAGACCCACCGCAAGACCGACGTCCATCGTAGCAAGGAGCAGGCTGCCGAAATGTTCCATAACAGCCTCCTTGTATTGAATTTGACTCTATCCATAGTGCCCGCACAAGGGCATGATACGACATTGTCTTTTGTATTATACAATATTTTGGGTACGGCTGTCAATCTCTTGACGGAAATTTTTATATTTTCTTTTCCGGTACTTTTCACATTTTAAATCAGCCGTCCCCGCAACAGCCGGCGCTCCTATCGCCGGTACGCCAACCCAACGACGGCAGCGCTCCCGCACGGATCCCGATCGGCATGAAACGTTTCGGCGCAACAAGCCGTCACCTTCTGCCGTGACAATCTTTTTATTCGTCATGCACCGTTATGATACACCGCTGCTTCGCAACATTTCTTATGAAAAAATGCGGTGAAATCTCAAAAAATGCGCTCACAAAAGCGTTGCAAGACGCGTCCGTTGTGGTATAATCAAAGCAAAGATAATCAAGGAGTAAACTTTCGTGAGCTACCTGACTCTGGACCATGTGGGAAAACAGTACCATTCGGGCGATATTACCGTGGATGCGCTGAAAGACGTCTCATTTTCACTGGAGAACGGTGAATTCGCCGTTGTGCTCGGCTCTTCGGGCGCAGGCAAAACTACCCTCCTCAATCTGCTGGGCGGCATGGATAAAGCTACTTGCGGTACGATCGATCTGGACGGAAAAAATGTTACCGCTTTGGATAAACGCGGATTGACAAACTACCGCCGCACGGACATCGGATTTGTCTTTCAGTTCTACAACCTGATGCCCAATTTAACGGCACTCGAAAACGTTGAGATCGCGGTCGAGATCTGCAAAAATGCGCGCGACCCGCGCGAAGTACTCTCCGAAGTGGGTCTTTCCGAGCGCCTCAACAACTTCCCCGCGCAGCTTTCGGGCGGCGAACAGCAACGCGTCTCCATTGCGCGCGCGCTCGCAAAAAATCCTAAGCTGCTCCTATGCGACGAGCCGACGGGCGCACTCGACTACGTCACGGGCAAGATCATCTTACAGCTTTTACACGACGTCTCCAAACAGCAGCATAAGCCTGTCATCATCGTCACGCACAACGCGGCGCTCAAGGACATGGCAGACAAAGTCATTCACATCAAGAGCGGCATGATCGAGGCGATCGAAGAGAACGCGCATCCCATGCCCATCGAGGACATCGAGTGGTGAGCGTATGAGAACATATTTAAAGACGCTTTGGCGCATGTTCCGCCGCCACTACGCCCGTCTCATCTCCATCATCCTCATGGTAGTCGTGAGCGTCGGACTGACTTCGGGGATCGGCATGGCGACGGACAAGATCGATCATTCCATTTCGGACTTTCACGCGCAGCAGAATATGAGCGACCTCATCCTAATGAACGCCGAGGGCGCGTTCACCGAGGACGATCTTGCCCTGCTCCAAGAGCGTTACGGCGCAGAGAACGTGCTGCGCGGCGGCTTTCTGGAATTTGAAGTTTCGGACGGCACGGCGGTCGTGAACGATACCGAGCTTACGCTGACAGGCGTTCCGGACGGCATCGTTCGCGTCTATATTTACGACTGCGCCGATCCCGCGGACGTCGGCATCAACGAGTTTGCCGAAATCACCCGCTTTGACGCGGGCGATACGGAGGGCGCGATCGCCGTTTACACCGAACGCGGCACGACGCAGTTCCCCGAAAAGACGCAGACTGAGCGCTATACCCTCTCCGCGACGATTGAACAGTTTTATGATGAGTTCACCGCATCCGGAATGACGCTGGAAAACGTCAATATAACAATCCCCTTTACGCAGGAATACTACCTCGCGGGGACGGTATACAACCCGCAGCACATGGCGGTGCGCGACGACGTCAGTTTCACCGAGGTCGCGGGCGAGGAGGACGAATACGAGCCGCTCTCCGCGATCTACTATGTGTTCGGCGACCTCGTCAACACTTCCGCCGACGGTACCCTCACGGGATCGTTTATGGGAAGGCCTATCCCCGAGCAAACAATAGAAAAAGCCTTAAAACCAATCCACGCAACGGAACTGCTTAACCAGATCTATATCACCCTGCCCGAGGCAGACTCTCTGCTCTTCTCCGCAGGATATAATGCGGACGTCGATGCGGAAGTCTCCGAAATCGAAACCCTGTTCGCAGACCGGTACGCGGACGGAACGATCGAAACGCTGACGATGGAGGAAAATTATTCCTTCCGCTCCTTCCATGAATACAGCGGCAAGATCATGGGCAGCGGCATCGTGCTGATGGGCGTATTCCTCTTTGTCACCGTGCTGGTGGTGCTCTCCACTGTAACAAGGCTTCTGGACGAAGAGCGCTCGCAGATCGCCTGCCTGATGACGCAGGGCTATTCCCATGCTCGCATCATCGCAAAATATCTGCTCTTTGCCTTCATCGGCACCGCAATCGGAGGTGTGGGCGCTTACTTTGCGGGGCTGGGTGTCGCGCGCATGATCTACGTCAACTTTGAATGGGAATATGTGCTGC
>JAGHIT010000085.1 GCA_017887095.1 Clostridia bacterium
AGCGGGTGATGGGAATCGGACCCACGCGACCAGCTTGGAAGGCTGGGATTCTACCATTGAACTACACCCGCATTCGTCAGCGCTTGTATATAGTAGCAAAATTTCATGATAATGTCAAATGTTTTTTTGGAATTTTTGGAACTTTTTCAAAAAAATCCGCTTTCACTTTTGCCATATTCTCTACGCTTTGACAAAATTGAAAAAGGGAAGCGTAACGCCTCCCCTCCTCACTTAAATTAATCACTTTTTCTTTTTGAACTCCTGCATACCGTTCGTGCTGCCGCCGTCGCACAAAATATCCACGCCGGCTAGATAGCCGTTGCGCTCATCGGCGACCGTTGCAAGCGCATAACCGAGTTCCTCCGGCTTTCCCATGCGTTCCTCAGCAGAAAAACCGATGAGCATCCCGCCGTCCTTGGCTTCCAAGTTGCCCATGTCCGTTGCGATGAGACCGGGACTTAAAGATACGACGCGGATCCCCTTCGGACCGTACGCGAACGCACACTTCTTTGCATACCATACGACGAAGTTCTTGGACAGCGCATACGCAAACCCTGAACGCTGATAGTCTCCCTTTGCGAGGCTTGCTTTCTTCACCATCTTTTTGACAAATTTCGCTTCATCCCGATCAGCCAAAGCATAGAGTTTTTTGTTGATCAGAAATTTTGGAAGAACATATGCCGAATTAGATGCAACGTCCACAATAGCGCTGCCCTTTTTCATAACCTTGGAGAACTCTTCGTTCACATATACGGTACCCAATGCATTGACGCGTACAATTGTATCGGGATCTGCCATTGCAGGCGACAGCCCCGCACAATTGATTACAGTACAGACCTTCCCCAAAGAGACGGCATAAGCAACAAGCGCCCTGACGCTCTCACGATCGGACGTGTCGCACGTTTTTTCATATGCCTCAAATCCGAGCGCCGCCAGCTCCGCAACAGCTTTTCGAAGTTTGGTTTCCGTTCTTCCGGATAGAAGGATGATTCTGTCCTTAGGCAGATACTTTGCGGCTTCAAGCCCCATACCGCTCCCTCCGCCTGTAATCACACATACTTTCGCCATTTTCCGCTCCTTATCCCTTATCTGATCTGAAATTATTATCGCTTTGCTTGTTTCAAAGAATATCGATATACTCTCCGCTCAAAGCCTTGTTCATACTGCGGACCGCGCAAAACTTTCCGCACATGGAACAACTGTCATCATGTTCAGGCTTTCTGTCGTCACGAATTGCTTTCGCCGTCTCGGGGTCGATGGAACATTCCCACTGCTTCTCCCAATCAAATGTACGGCGTGCATCTGCCATGGCATCGTCAATGTCGCGTGCATGCGGTATATGCTTCGCAATATCCGCCGCGTGCGCCGCAATACGGGATGCGATAATGCCCTGTTTGACGTCATCCACATTTGGAAGCGCAAGATGCTCGGCGGGCGTGACATAGCATAAGAACGCAGCGCCGTTTGCCGCAGCGACCGCGCCGCCGATCGCCGACGTGATATGGTCGTACCCGGGCGCGATGTCCGTTACAAGCGGACCGAGGACATAGAAAGGCGCGCCCATGCAGATAGTCTGCTGGATCTTCATATTCGCCGCGATCTGGTCAAGAGGCATATGCCCGGGCCCTTCGACCATGACCTGCACGTCCTTTGCCCAGGCGCGCTTGGTCAGCTCGCCGAGGCGGACGAGCTCCTCGATCTGACAGACATCGGAGGCATCTGCAAGGCAGCCTGGACGGCACGCATCGCCCAAAGAGATGGTCACGTCGTACTCGCGACAGATCTCAAGGATCTCATCAAAGTACTCATAGAAGGGATTTTCCTCTCCCGTCATGCTCATCCACGCAAACACGAGCGAACCGCCGCGCGAGACGATGTTCATCTTGCGCTTGTGCTTCTTGATCTGATCGATGGTCTTGCGCGTGATGCCGCAATGCAGGGTGACGAAATCCACGCCGTCTTCCGCATGCAAACGAATGACGTCTATGAAGTCCTTCGCCGTCAGTGTTGCAAGATCACGCTGATAATGAATGACGCTGTCGTACACGGGAACCGTACCGATCATCGCAGGACACTCGTGTGTGAGCTTACGACGGAAAGGCTGCGTATTGCCGTGGGACGAAAGATCCATGATCGCCTCCGCGCCCATGTTGACTGCAGCCATGACTTTCTGCATTTCGATCTCGTAGTCCTTGCAGTCGCGGGACACGCCCAAATTGACGTTGATCTTGGTGCGCAGCATACTGCCTACGCCGTTGGGATCGAGGCAGGTGTGCAGCTTGTTCGCGCAGATCGCGACCTGCCCTTGGGCTACGAGATCTCTGATCTCCTCTTCCGTGCGGTACTCCTTGGCAGCGACCGCCTTCATTTCTGGCGTAATGATACCGCGCTTGGCGGCATCCATTTGCGTCGTGTAATTTCTCATATATCATCTCCATTCAATTTATTTGCGTTTCTTCAGCCTGCTCTGCAAACACGCCGCAAAGAGCAAAGGCGTGATCCATGGGTCCGCTCCCCTTTCCCAGATCGAGCATCGCTGCGAGCGCGCCCGAGACATATGCTTTGCCCTTCCGTACGGCTTCATCAAGCGAAAAACCTTTTGCCAAATTTGCAGCAATGGCACTGGAGAGCGTGCAGCCCGTGCCGTGTGTATTGGGATTTGCGATGCGCTTGCCCGCAAACCAGGTATACGCGCCATCCTGCCATAAAAGATCGTCCGCATCGTGGACGCCGTGACCGCCCTTGACGAGCACGGCGCAACCGTATTCCTCGCCGATGATACGCGCCGCCTCCTGCATCTGATTTTTGTCCGCGATGCGAAGTCCTGAGAGGATCTCCGCTTCCGGAATGTTGGGCGTGACGAGCGATGCAAGCGGAAGTAGCTGCCCACAGAGCGCAGAGACGGCGTCCTCCTGCATGAGCCGCGCGCCGCTCGTTGCCACCATGACGGGATCGACGACGACGTTTTCCGCTCGAAAAAAGGTCAGCCGCTCTGCAATTGTACCTATGAGCGCGGCGGACGAGACCATGCCGATCTTGACGGCGTCAGGGCGGATATCTTCGAAGACCGCGTCAATCTGCGCCGCCAAAAAGGACGGCGGAACTTCCATGATCCCGCGCACGCCCGTCGTATTCTGCGCCGTCAACGCGGTGATGACACTCATGGCATAGACGCCGTTCATCGTCATCGTCTTAAGGTCCGCCTGAATGCCCGCGCCCCCGCTGCAATCGCTGCCCGCAATGGACAACGCCGTTTTTTTGTTCATGCTTCCCCTCTTGCAACTTGGATCGCGCTCTCCTTCAGAGAACGCGCCGCAGACACAATATCGTCCGCACCGAAGATCGCCGAGACAACGGCAATGCCCGCCATGCCGCCCCCTTGGAGCGAGGCGACGTTCTTCTTCGTAATGCCGCCGATCGCGACGGCGGGAATGGCAACGCCTGCGCAGATCGCGCGCAGCTGCTCCTTGGAGATGCGGATAGCGTTTTGTTTGGTCGGCGACGGAAACACCGCGCCAACGCCGAGATAGTCTGCGCCCTCGCGCTCTGCGCGCTGTGCCTGTTCGACCGTCTTTGCCGTCGCACCGATGATGAAATCCTTCCCTATGCGCGCCCGAATGGCGGCGACGGGCGTATCCTCGATGCCGACGTGAACGCCGTCCGCCCCCGCCGCAAGCGCGGCTTCGGCATCGTCGTTGACGATGAGCGGAACGCCATATCGGTGACAGAGTGCCGTCATGCGCCGCGCCTCTTTGATGAGTTGTTCCCGGGAAAGGTGCTTTTCGCGCAGCTGAACGAGCGTCACGCCTCCTTGAAGCGCCTCTTCGACCTGCTCATCGAGCGACCGTCTCCCCGTCCATGCCCGATCCGTTACAGCATATAAAAGCAGCATATCCCGTTCAAAGCGCATGATGAAGTTCCTCCAGATATGCCGCGGGGTTGGGGCAGACCATAAGCCCGCTCATAATGCACACCCCGCTTGCTCCCGCATCGCGTACGCGGGCAATGTTATCCTTATCAATACCACCGATCGCATAGACGGGTACGCTTGCATGGCGGCAGACATCCGTCAGAAAGTCAAGTCCACGCCCCGGAAGTCCCCTCTTGCAGTCGGTCGCAAAGATATGACCGAGCGTAACATAAGAACATCCTCCGTCCTGCGCCGCAATAACATCATCAAGGCTGTGGCAGGATACGCCGATCGTGGGGAACGCCCTCTTTTCTGCCTCACCGAGCGAAAGGAATGCCCGTAAGGGAAGGTGCAGCGCCTTGGCATGCAGCTGCTGCGCCGCGGCCGGATAGGTATGCAGCGCGCAAGGCGTCTCCCTGTCACGACAAATTTGCAGGACATCGAAAGCAAGCGATCGGTAGGAAACTTCCGACAAGTCCTTTTCGCGCAGGATGATGCCGTCGATGCCCGCCGCGCAGATCGCGTCGACGCGCGCAAGGAAATCCTCTTTGCAGAGCGTGCGCGCGGTGACGCTCAGGAGCTTAAACATACAAATAGTCGTTGAGGACGGGCTGTAAACCCTCGTCCGTGATGTCGTCGTACATCTTTTTGAGGCTTCTGCCGTCGTTGATCTCGAACTGTTCGTCGCCCTGATCGCCGCCGGAATCCCTGCCCGTATATTTGCTCTCGTGGTCGCCGATGCCCGTCGAAACTCCCGCCGAGACCTTGGTCGCGCAGATCCTGACGATGCCGTTGCGGAACGCGGCGCTCTCGCGCGAGGAAACCGTGATGCCGACGAAAGGCATGAAGATGCGATAGGCACACAAGATTTGGCAAAGCTGCTTTTCGTGCACATCCTGCGGATTGATCTTTTCGTTGTTGATGATGGGACGCAGGCGCGGACAGGAGAGCGACATCTCCGCCTGTGGATACTTGCGCTGCAGATAGTAGACGTGCAGCGCGCTCGCAAACGCGTCCTTGCGAAAATCGGAAAGCCCTAAGAGCGCCGAGAACCCGACGCCGCGCATCCCGCCGCGCAAAGCGCGCTCCTGTGCGTCAAAGCGGTACGGCCAGACGCGCTTATGTCCCATCAGGTGCAGTTTTTCGTATGCCACAATGTCGTACGATTCCTGAAAGACGGTCACATAGTCGGCGCCGCACTCGTGCAGATAGCGATACTCGTCCGTGTTGACGGGGTAGATCTCCAGCCCGACCATACGGAAGTACTTGCGCGCGAGTTTGCACGCTTCACCGATATATTTGATGTCGCTCTGGACGCGGCTCTCGCCCGTTAAAATTAAGATCTCCTCCATGCCACTCGAAGCGATGACCTGCATCTCGTGCTCGATCTGCTCCGGCGTCAGCTTCATGCGGTGGATATCGTTGTAACAATTAAAGCCACAGTAGACGCAGTAGTTTTCGCAGTAATTGGCAATGTAGAGCGGCGTAAAGAGATAGACGGTATTGCCGAAGTGCTTGCTCGTCTCCATGCGCGCGCGCTGCGCCATCTGTTCCAAAAACGGCTCCGCCGCAGGAGAAAGAAGCGCTTTGAAGTCCTCCACCGTGCAGGTCTCGTGCTCCAGCGCCATTCTGACGTCGCGCGGCGTGTATTTGGACGCGTCATACGCCTTCATCTGCGAGATGACCTTTTCGCAGATGTCCGACTCGATCTTCTCCATGCCCGGAAGGTATTCCATAGGGTCCTTGCGGGACGTCGGATCGGTCTCCAAGCGGTGTTTTTTCTCCAGCGCCGCCTCGGAAAGGCGCGCGGAATCGACAAAGAACTGATTTCCCATATGCCGCCTCAGTCACGCAAAAATCCCGTGAGCGGGTCGGAGGCCGACGCGCCGCGCGATAAAACCCTGCCGATGCCTGCAAGGTACGCCTTTCTGCCCGCCTCGATGGCAAGGCGGAACGCAGACGCCATCTGCGTGAGGTCGCCCGCCGTTGCAAGCGCGGTGTTCGCCATGATCGCAGCCGCCCCCATCTCCATTGCCTCGCATGCCTGCGAGGGTCTGCCGATGCCTGCGTCCACGATAACGGGAAGGTCGATCTCGTCAATCAGAATCTGAATAAATTCTTTGGTTGCAAGCCCCTTGTTGGAGCCGATGGGCGCCGCCAAAGGCATGATGCTCGCCGCGCCCGCATTGACAAGATCGCGCGCGACGTTGAGGTCGGGATACATATATGGCATGACGACAAAGCCCTCTTTCGCGAGGATCTCCGTCGCCTTGATGGTTTCATAATTATCGGGCAGAAGATACTTGGAATCGCGCATGATCTCGATCTTGACGAAGTCTCCGCAACCCAGTTCGCGGGCAAGGCGGGCAATGCGCACCGCCTCTTCTGCGTTGCGCGCGCCGCTTGTGTTGGGAAGCAGCGTGACGCCCTTGGGAATGAAGTCGAGGATATTCTCCTGCTCTTTGGTGTTGGCGCGGCGCACGGCAAGCGTGATGATCTCTGCGCCCGCGTCCCTGACCGCAGCTTCGATGAGGCGGAGAGAATATTTGCCCGAACCGAGAATAAAGCGCGAGCTGAACTCCCTTCCGCCAATGATGAGTTTATCGTCCATATTTCCAAACTCCTTAAAAAGAAAACTTATACTTCGTACTCTTCCGTAAGAATGCGCAGGACTGTGAGCGCCTGATGTGCGGCGCACAGCATGACGCGCGGCGCTACCAACCCAAGCCCGCTCTGCACGTCGCTTACACCGTCGCCGCACAGATAGAATCTCTGACCTATTCTGCGCGTTTGTATCGCGTTGGGACTTGCAAGCCCCGCCATGCCAGACGCAGCGACGAGATATGTCTTTGGAAGCTCCTCGCAGACGCAGTTGACGAGCATAGCCTTCGCCTGCGCATCATCAAACGCCTCACAGACGACATCCGCCTCCCGCACCAATCGGGCAGCATTGTCCTCCGTCATGCGCTCGGTGTGGATTTGCGTCTGGAGAAAGGGCGCGATCGCAAGAAGATTTTCCCGCAGCGCCTCCGTCTTAGGCATGCCGATCTGCGCCGCCTTATACTGCTGACGGTTGAGGTTAGAGATGTCCACCCGATCAAAATCGATGAGGATGAGCTTTCCGACCCCTGCCCGCGCAAGCGATATTGCAATATTGGATCCCAATCCCCCCAAACCGCAGACGGCAACCGTCGCGTTTGAGAATTTCTCGTGCAGACTTGCGCCGTGCCTGGCAATGAGCGCCGCGTTCCATTCGTCGCGGGTCATCAGCCGCCTCCGACGAAACTGACGATCTCCACGCTGTCGCCGTCGGCAAGCGTCGTAGAAGCATATGCGCTCTTGGGAACGATTTCGCCGCAGCGCTCGACGGCGATCCGCTTCAAATCGTACGACGTTCCCGCAAGGTATTCTGCGATCGTTTTGCCTGCCACGTCCAGATCTTCTCCGTTGATCCTGACCATATGACCTCCAACAAAAAACGGGCGATGACCTTATGTCATGCCCGCTTCCGATCTCCCTACGCTGGCATTACCCAAATCAGGTCAACGGTCGAAGGTCGCACCTTCCTCTCAGCCTGTGTACAAGCTCCCGAACTGTTTTTTATTATACTACACCGCGCCCGAAAATGCAAGTACTTCGCAAAAAAAGGTGAAAAAAGAGACAAAAAGAATATGCGTTGGTCAAATTCCCGTGCGACGGGAAAATTGCCCCCGCGTGAAATCGGAAGTTCTACTGATGCGGGAGCAAATTTGCACATCTGTGTATTGACACTTTTCCCCTCCCGCCTTATAATAAAAGCGGAAGAGATAAATGTGTTTCCCCAAAGGAGAGAAATGAGCGAATTCGGAAATAACTTATATCGTCTGCGAAAACTGCGGGGGTGGACGCAGCAAGAACTCGCCGATCAGCTGGGCGTAACAAACCGGTCTGTTTCCAAATGGGAAACGGGCGAGACCTTGCCCGAGACCGGGCAGCTCATTCCGCTCGCCGACGCATTCGGCGTCACAGTGGACGAACTTCTTCGCGGCCCCAAAGCGCCCTTGGCGGCGGCACATAGTCCCGAAAATTCTGCAATGATTTCGGAAGAAACCGCAGAACCCTTGCTGGCGGATAGCCCCTCGCCCACTATTGCATTGGAGTGTTCGGAACAGGCAGCAGAAGCGACATTGCCTGAAAGGTCTGATCCTGAAAAAGAAAATGCGCATGCGGCGCAATCGGACGAGCTGGAAGTCTACATGAAGGAAAGGCGCCGCAGAGCCAAGAAAAAGATGACGCCCCTGATCATTCTCGGTGCCGGGATCTCATCGATCGGCCTGATCGTCGGGTTTGCGCTGCTCGTCGCCGATTTTCCGGAACTGAGCACGCCTTTCATGTTCTATGGTACGCCGATAGGAATATGTATCTTCGGATTTGCCGTTGCATGGATTTGCAATTACCCAAAGCTCAAGCCGGGCACAACGACAAAACCGCTGATCAAATTTCTGCTTGCTCTGATCGCGGGGTTCATTCTGTCCTACGGCGGGACACAGCTCATGTTTGCCTGGATCGAGGATTGGGTAGGCATTATCGGCAGCATTGTGACAGGCGTCGGCATCATAGGAATTATCTATGCACTCCTTCTTTGGTACAATGAGACAAAATACTGCCTGATCCAAGAGGAAACGCAGGAGAAATTGCCCGCCGGAGAGCCAATCAAAAAAAAGCGTCTGAGCTGGAAGCTTTCCGCCCTTATCTTGGTGATCGCCGTCATCTGTTACATTCTGATGGGGACCCTCGGAAATCTTTGGGGCACCGGCTGGGTGATCATCCTCATTGCAGCGATCGCCTGCTGCGTATTTTCCGATTTAGGCGCCTAATCCTACCCGACACGAAAAAATCCATGCGAGCAATCGCATGGATTTTTTCTATAGACCAATGCCGATCAGGGCAGCTTGATCTCGTACAGCTCTTTTTCGGGGAGCTTTTTTGTGGAGCCGGCGACGAACTTTCTCAGCTCCGCAGCACCCTTTTCGACGGGGGCATTGACGCCCGCACCCGCAACGCAACCGCCGGGGCAACCCATGCCCTCGATCAGGCAGCCGTTCTTCTTGCCGAGCTTGGCAAGGAGCAGCACTTTCTTGCACTCTTCCAGTCCCTCCGCGTGCTCGATCTTGACATCAACATCGGGATAATACTCTTTGACGCACGCCTCGATCGCCGCCGAAACACCGCCTGCAACCCCATAGCCGCGTCCGGCCGCCGTTGCGTCGTGGATAGGTTCTTCCTTGTCGTATGTCGCCATATTGATGCCCTTTGCCTCAAAGATCGCGGCAAGTTCCTCAAAGGTAATGACGAAATCGACGTCGCTGCGTACCGTACGGCGGCGCGCCTCGAGCTTCTTTGCGGCGCACGGCCCGATAAAGACCACACGCGCGTTGGGACGATTCTGCTTGATCGTCCTGGACGTCGCGACCATTGGCGTCAACGCCGACGAGACTTTATCGATCATATCAGGGAATTGCGTCTTAGCGAGCATGCTCCATGCGGGGCAGCAGGAAGTCAGCAAAAAAGGAAGTTTGCCCGTGACGACCTCCGTCGCGTAGTGGTGCGCCTCGGTAGAAGCGCCCACGTCTGCGCCGTGCGCAACTTCATAGACCTCTTTGAAACCGACCTCTTTGAGCGCCGCCTTGATCTTCCAGAGCGTCACATTTGGGCCAAACTGTCCGACGATCGCGGGCGCGACCTCGGCGACGACCTCGTCCCCCTTCTGAATGGCGCGAATAAGCTGGAAGATCTGCGACTTGTCTGCGATCGCCCCGAAGGGACAAGAGACCATGCACTGTCCGCAGCCAACGCACTTCGCGGGATCGATGGATGCCCTGCCAAGCCCGTCGCTGGAGATCGCCTTGACGCCGCACGCCTGCGCGCAGGGGCGCGTTCTGTGCGCGATCGCTTCATACGGGCAGGAAGCCTTACATTTGCCGCACTTGATGCACTTGCCCTGATCGATGACGGCCTTCCCCGTCTTTTTATCGACGGAGATCGCGCCCTTGGGGCAGACCGTCATGCAATAGCGGGAAACGCAGCCGCGGCACTGGTCGG
>JAGHIT010000086.1 GCA_017887095.1 Clostridia bacterium
CCTGCAATAAGATCCCGCCGTCCACGCGCGTCGCGCCCACCCAGACGAGGGCGATCGCGGCAATGTTGACGAGGGCGTAGGTCAAGGGATTGGTGATCGCGGCGATACGCCCCGCCCGCTTTTGCTCCTTTCGGAGCGCCGCGTTGCGCTCCTCAAACTGTTCGACTTCATCCTTTTCCTTGCAGAACGCGCGCACGACGCGCACGCCCGCGAGGTTTTCGCGCGTGGCAAGATACACGCCGTCCATCTTGCCCTGCACCTTTTTGTACAGCGGGATGCAAAGCGCCATGATGCCGACGACGGCGAGCGCGAGCAGCGGAATGACCGCGACAAAGACGAGCGCCGCCGCCCAGTCCACCGTGAACGCCATGATCATGGCGCCGAACACGATGAGCGGCGAGCGCAGAAGCAGGCGCAGCGTCATGTTGACGCCCGACTGCACCTGATTGACGTCGCTCGTCATGCGCGTGATCATCGTTGCGGTGCCCATTTCGTCGATGCTCGTATAGGACATGGACTGCAATTTATCAAACAGACGCGCGCGCAATTCCGCAGACGCGCCCACTGCCGCCTTTGCCGCAAAGAACTGCGCCGTGAGCGCAAACGCAAGTCCCGCCACGCCGAATGCAACAAGGATGAGGCAGCGCGTGACGATATAGCCGACGTCGCCGCCCGCAATGCCGATATCCATGATCTGCGCCACAACGAGGGGCACGAGCAGCTCCATCACCGCTTCACACAGTTTAAACAGGGGCGCAAGGATCGACTCCTTGCGGTATGCCCTGAGACAGGAAAACAGGTGTTTCAAAATTCTCTCCTTATATCGCGGCAGACTTCCCGCCGCATGATTCCGACGCGCGCCCCTGCGCGGCAAATGCCGCGCAGGGGCGCACAATGATCACAAAATGCGTAAAATATTCTTTGCCCTGCCTACGGGCACGGGCGCGGTCTGACGGGTGCAGTTCTCCGTGCGGACAACGACCCCCTCCGCGTTCTCCCGTCCGAATGGAACGAGCACTTTGTCCCCGGCCTCCACCTTGCGCGGCGCGAGATACCAGCAGGGCGTGCCCGCAACGTCCACCTTGGCAAAGGTATACACCTCGCCGTCCGCGAGCACGCCGCCTGAAAGAGAATGAATCATACCTTCCTCCGTTCAATGATCCGCCCGCCGTACGGGCAAAACGACCCGGCTCCTAAAAGAGGGGCGCAAACAGTTTGGCGATCTCGCATACCCACCGCCAGACGACGTTCTTCTTGGCGTCCTCCTGCGTCTGCAGGGAGGATGCGGCGATCGTGCGAAGCATGTCCTCTTTGATCGCGGGGATCGCCGCCGTATCATACATAAAGACAGCGTTTTCATAATGATGCAGGAAAGAGCGATAATCGAGGTTGATCGTCCCGACGACCGCCGCCTTATCGTCCGCCAGGAATCCCTTGGCATGTACGAAGCCGGGCGTGTATTCGTAGATCTTGACGCCGCCCTTGATGAGCGCCATATAGTTGGAGCGTGTGAGCGCGAACGCCACCTTTTTATCGGGAATGTGCGGCGTGATGATGCGCACGTCCACGCCGCGCTCCGCCGCCAGCACGAGCGCTTCGCGCATGCGATAGTCAATGATGAGATAGGGCGTCATGATCCACACATAATGGCGCGCCATGCTCAGTATGTTGATATACACGTCCTCGCCCACACTGCGCGGATAGACGGGTCGCGGACCGCTTCCGTACGGCTGTACAAAGCCCTGCCCTTCAAACTTTTCGTATGTTTCGGGAATGTAGGGCGCAAAGTCCTCCGGCTCGTCCTTGGCGGAGAGATTGTACAGCTTCAAAAACATGAGCAGCAATCCCCTGACTCCCTCGCCCTCCAGACGGATAGCGGTGTCCTTCCAATGTCCGAAAGGAGCATTGATATTGACATATTCGTCGGCAAGGTTGATGCCGCCCGTATAGCCCACCTTGCCGTCGATGACGGTGATCTTGCGGTGATCGCGGTTATTATGGACGTTGGAGAGCACGGGAACAAAGGGGGAAAACTTATGGCACTTGATGCCGAGTTTTTGCAGTTTTGTGGGATAGAACGTATTGACGCAGCCCATGCAGCCGATATCATCGTACATGAAGCGCACTTCAACGCCCTCTTTTGCCTTACGCGCGAGCACCCCAAGGATCTCGTCCCAGAACTCCCCTTTCTTAATGATGAAGTACTCCATGAAAATGTATTTCTCGGCGCGCTCCAGATCGGCAATGAGGCGGTCGCGGAACGCCTCGCCCACAGGGAAATATTCCGTTTTTGTATTTTCATAGACGAGCGCCGCGGCATTGCCGGTCAACAGTGCCTCGCTGATATCCGACCAGCGGCGCATCTCCGCATCCAGACGGGAACGCGATACGCCGCCCTGCTCAAACTGACGGGCATTCTCATAGATCTGAACCGCGCGTTTGTGATTTTTGCGGCTGGGACGGTGGGAAGAAAAAGTCGTATAGATGGCAACGCCGAACAATCCAAGCGCAATGATACACAGGATCCACGGGATCTTGGTCTCGGGAACCATGTCGCGGTTGGCGGCGTGGATGGCGGTAATGAATACGACGACCCCCGAAAGCGCCTGTACGATGAGGATCCCCCATGAGGCGGCGAACTCCTCGTTGATCAGCAGGATGATGAGATAGGTAAGGAAGTACCCGAGCCCGACGATGATGCCGACTTCGACAAGAAAGAGCAAAATGATCGTCAGCGCGACGATAAAAAACCGACTGAACAGTTTTTTGAACATTTTCTCCTCCTTTCCGCCGCCTTGCGGCATATGTCATATTCTCGTGAATTGCGTACAGCCGCAGGGAAGCAGCGTTTTGATAAAGTGTCCCGTCAAGCACACATCCGCGCGCGGCGAGTGCAGCACCCGGAGCCCGTCCATGCCGATAAACGCATCGCAGTCGATGTCCCGCACAGCAACCTCACAAGCGTTGATCTCCTCGATCATCGGACAGGCATAAAATGCATTTGCCATGAGCACGCCGCCCGTCACCGTGACTCTTGCAAGCGTTTCGGGCACACGGTACCCGAAATCAGAGACAAACAGGTGCGCAAACAGTCCTTCCCAATCGCTCCCCGCGCCGCTTTTCGCGCTCCCGACGAAGGGCAGCGTCAGTTCACGAAGCGAGCCGCAGGCAGCGAGCGCGCCCTCGTCCGCAAAGTCCGCGTCGGGCAAGACGAGCGAGGTTGCCGTCGGCGCGGCGCAGACGATGCGCCTGCCGCCCGCAGTATCCAGCGTGACGACGCGCCCGTCCGAAGCGTAGGGCGGGGCGACAGAGATGTGCGCCACTTGCGTCCCCGCGAGGCGGGAGGCGGAGAATTCCACGCCCTCGCGGCAATCGAGCGCCGTCACCCCGAGGTCTGCGATCGTTCCCGCCGTGGGGAAGCCCGAAAAGACCGTAAGTTTACCGTCATACCCGACAGGCGGCGCTTCGGCAGAGACAAGCGTCTCGCCGTTCCAAACAAGCAGTCCGTTCGCGTACCAGAGTCTGCGCGAAAAAATACGCATGAGCACCGCGCGCTCGAGGCGCGTACATTTTTCCCGGGAGAGAGCGAGCACCTCGGCATAGCTGCCCGCTTTCAGGATCCGATATGCCGCACCGTACGCCTGTGACGCAAGAATCATACCCGTTTCCCCGTCACGTTCAAAATACATGTAATTCTCGTCCGCACCCGCAAAAGAGGAGAAAACCGAGGCGTAACTCTCCTGCGTCACCCCGTTCTGCCAGAAACAGGTATACGTCTTCTCCGCTTCGATACGTTGCGGCAGAGGCAGAAAAAGCAGGAAGGTCCCCGCCAACCAGAACACTGTCGCGGCGATGGGGATCAGGCGTCTCACCATGAAAGCCGGTGCAACGCGCCCTTTTGCGCGAGAGAACCGAAGCCGTTCTGCCGCAGTCCTTCATACACGGCGACCGCGACGCTGTTGGAAAGATTCAAAGAGCGCGCCTCCTCCCGCATGGGAATACGCACGCATTCCCCGCGATGCCGTACGAGAAACTCCTCGTCCAGCCCGCGCGTCTCCCGTCCGAACACCAGGAAATCCCCCGCCCTGTACTGTGCGTCGGCATACGTCCTTTCCGCCTTGGTCGTGAACAGGTGCATCCGCGCCTGCGGATACTTTGCAAGAAAATCATCCAGGCTCTCGTGAACTTCGACATTGACGAGATGCCAGTAGTCCAGTCCCGCACGTTTCAGGTATTTATCGGAGATCTCAAAACCGAGCGGACAAACAAGGTGAAGCGTACAACCCGTCGCTGCGCAGGTTCGTGCGATATTTCCCGTATTTTGCGGAATCTCAGGCTGTACGAGCACAACGTGAAACATGGTTCTCTCCCCAGTATAGGTGTGATATGCCTATTTTACTTCAAATCTTATCATTTTGCAAGAGTTTGCGCGAGGTTTGCTGAAAATCAGACCGACGGCAATGTTTTTGATGGAGAAAGAGAAAAAAATCTTGACATCTTTCTCTCTTTCCGATATAATATAACCAAACATTAGCGTTATGTTGATTGATCGCCCACTCAAATCCATATTTTTTCTCATGAAAAAGCCGAGCGTTTCCGCCCGGCTTTTTCCATGATTTCGTTACGAAAGATAACTGCCCTGCGCGCTCGCATGAACGCGGAAGATACGCACTTCCTCACCCGTACGCGCATCGAGATAAAAGATGAACTGCTCTTCTCCGCTCGTACAGACAAATTCATAGGTGAGCATTTCCCGCCCCATGACGGGAATGAGCGCAAGATGGGCGGACCGCACCGTAAGTTCCGGGGAAAGCCGCGCTTGCGCCTCCTCCTCGGAAAGCGAAGGATTGATCTTACGGTCGCCGTGGTGGTTGACCAGATATCCCCTTGCATCCAAGCCGACCACTCTTCCCTTTTCCTCGCAGACACGCACGCGGATCATATCCGGATAGGCGCGCACGCCTTCGATTTCTGCAACATAAGCAATGGAGGCAACCATACCTGCATCCGAGAACCAGACGGGCGTCAAGTGCTCATAGCCCAGCATTTTTAAATGCGCCTGCGCAAGCGTATCGCAACTTTCAAGATCGAAATTTTTGGTGCCGCACGCTTCGAAGCTGTCAAAGAAGGCGAGTTTTCCGCCGTTCTTGGTGATTTGCGCAAAAAATTCCGTCCCGTTCTCATCCGTCAGCACGAAATTGTACGCCTTGACATCGCGTGAGAGCGTCTCTCCCGTCAACCTGACATCGGCAATATGATACCCTTCAAAGTATTGACGCACTTTCTGCTCGGCTTCGGATGCGGGGATCTCCACCGTCCCCGCGAGTTGATTATCCTCCACGTTTCCCTCACCCGCAAACGGAACGTCGCGGATCTCCTCGCGTTCCGCGCGCATGCCCTGCCCCAGTTCGGCAAGACGGTTGGAGACATTGCCCTGCGCGCCGTCAAAAAATGCCAGCATCTCCTCGGCCGGCGTATGCAGCGCGAGATCGTTGAGTTCTGCGCACAACGTCGCGTTGGTCTCATACAGCGCGGCAATGCGCTCACGGTCTTCCTGTGAGAGCGTACCGCCCGCAGAAAGCTTGTGAAGCATGGCGCGCGCCTCTGCTCCCGTACGGTTGACAAAGGCAGAGATATCCGTCCCCGTTGCCGCATCCACAGGCATTTTTTCGAGTGCGCTCTCCAGAACCGCACTGCCCACGAGGATCTCCGTAAGGAGCGTGCGCTGTTCGTTCGCGCCCGAAGAGACGCGGAGTTTGGCAAAATTATCGTCCATCCCCTCGGAAACAGACACAAGCTCATAGAGCGTTGCCCTGTATCCGTTTGCCGACTGCATCGCCATGTCGTTCATGCGGAAATAGCCTGCGGTTACAACCGTTGCCAATGCCAGACAGGCAGCCCCCAGCACACTGACCGCGGCGATCCAGCCGCCGATGCCGGGCGCGCGCTTTTTGCCGCCCGATTTCTTGTTACTGCGCTGCGCGGAACGCTTCTCCTGTGCCTTCCTGCGCGCTTCCTGTTTTTCCCTGACCTTCTGCTCACGCGCTTCCTGTTTTTGTCGGCGCGATGCAAGACGGGCGCGCTTTTCCCTGTTGCGGCGCGCACGACGCTCCGCTTCGCTCTCCGATGCAAGCATCTGTCTGCGCGCTGCTCTGGCGGCAAGTTTTTCGGCATGCTCGCTCTTGCTTTGTGCACGAGCTTCTTCTTTTTTCTGACGCGCTTCCAGTTTTTGCGTCAGCCTGTCCTGCTTCTCCTTGGCGGCCGCAAGCTTCTGCGCTTCCTTCTTCGCGGCACGCGCTTTCGCCGCTTCAAAACGAGCGTCAGCCGCCTCTTTTTCCGCCTGCACCGCCTGCTGCGCCGCACCGGACTTACGTTTTTCCGCAGCGCTGTCAGCCTTGACCGTCTTTTTCGATGTCTGAGCGCGGTCGTCGCCGAGCGCTTCTACTTTCTTGGCGCCGCTGGACATATTTTTTCCGATTTTTTTCTCCATAACTCCTCCTTAAATGGCGAAAACGTGCTTGCCGATGACCGTCACCGTTTCACGGCCAAAAATCCAGGAACTTGTTGCGACGGCGGGATTGTAGTAGTACAGACATCCGTACGTCGGATCCCAACCGTTCATCGCATCGCGTGCCGCGCGATATGCCGTATCGTTGGGTTCAAGGTTGATCTGCCCGTCGTCCACAGCGGTAAAAGCCCCCTTCTGGTAAATAACGCCCGCGATAGTGTTTGGGAACTCGGGACTCTTGACTCTGTTCATGATGACTGCCCCGATAGCGACCTGCCCCGTATAGCTCTCCCCTCTGCCCTCGGCATAGATCGCCTTTGCCATCAGATAGACGTCGGACGACGTATACCCGTTGACTCCGCCCGAACTGCTCGAAGAAGAACCGTCCAGCGCATGATAGGAGTCATTCATGCCGAGCGCCTTATAGGTCGCCTTCCCGACAATTCCGTCTGCCGTCAATCCGTTCTTTTGTTGAAAGTAGACAACTGCTTTGTAGGTCGCGCTGCCAAATACACCGTCAACCGCACCCGAATAATATCCCCAATTCTTGAGGCGGCGCTGAACCTCTTTGACCTCACCGCCTGTACTTCCACGACGCAGCACCGCCGTCTCGACAGCAACGAGCTGCGACTCCGCGCGCAGGGCGTGACCGCCCGCGACGCCCGCGACTGCCGCGCCCAACAGCGCAAGCGACAGCGCACCGATCATCAAACCTTTCTTCATACTGTCCTCCTGTGTTCACCTTGCGCAAAACAGAAGGAAATTATGCAGATGACGCAATTTTAAGGGACCGTTGTTGATTTTTGCTGCCGGAGCCAAAGGGCGCGCCTTCCGCCAAGCGGAAGGCGCGCCCAAAACACGTCATTCAAAAAAGCTTTCAATGATCTCCAGAATCTTGCTGCGGTAAGTCATGCTGACATTGCCGCCCGTAAAACACAGCGGCGGATAGACGACGCACCACCAGTTATCCCCCGCACCCGTCCCCAATTCGACGATGAGAGCGTCATACACGCCTGCCTCCAGCGTCACGCCGTCATAGACGCGCGTGGGAAATTCCTCACTCCGGATGCTTGCCCGCGCGCCATAGAAATAGCCGTTCTCACGCAGGATGCGCTCGGCAACCGACTCGACCCCCTCCAATTGCCCCGAAATTGCCCTGATCGCCTGCGCTTTTGTCGTGCAGGATGCGACCGTCGGTGTAAGATATGCCACAATGCCGTCACGCACCTTATATTTGACCGCCTGATCTGCTTCCCCATTGGAATTGGCGCGGATATGAATGCGCAGATACTCCGTGCGTGACGCGTTTCCGCCCGTCGTGTCCGTATTGCCGAACAGGAGCGCGATCAGCCCGATCGCCGCCGCTAAAATCAGTACGACTGCCGCTTTTTTCATACAAAAACACCCTCCGCTTTGATACGGAAGGTATTGACGACTTTCATAAATTTTATACTGCTTTCTTCCACAACAGCATATTCGCCGCGAACGGGTTCCGGCAGCGTGAAGCTCCCGCGCGCCGACCGCCCCGTTCAGCCGCCGTTACGAAAAGAAGACGTGATGACGCCGCCGCCCAAACATTGCGCCTCGTCATAGAGTACGGCATACTGCCCCTCTGTGACGGCACGCTGCGGTTCATCGAAGCAGATGATAAGCGACGTCTCGCCCGTACGCTCGACGCGCACGCCCTGCTCGGGCTGGCGATAGCGCATCTTCGCGCGGCAGGAAAACGCCTTTTTTTCAGGCGGGAAGGGAATGAAGTTGACGCCCTCCACCGTGCAGCCGTCCGAAAAGAGCGGACGCTCATCCCCGTGCGAGACATAGAGGATATTGTTTACCAAGTCCTTTCTGACGACGAACCATCGGCCGTCCTCCCCCTTTTTTCCGCCGAGATCGAGCCCGCGGCGCTGTCCAAGGGTGTAGTACATGAGTCCGATGTGCTCGCCGACCTCCTCGCCCTCCAGCGTTACGATCTTACCCGGCTGTGCAGGCAGATATTCCCGCAGAAATTTACGAAAATTCCGCTCGCCGATAAAACAGATGCCCGTGGAATCCTTCTTGCGCGCCGTCGCAAGCCCGTACCGTTCGGCGATCGCGCGAACTTCGGACTTCTCAAGGTCGGCAAGCGGAAACAAGACGCCCTCCAGCTGCGCCTGCGAGAGCTGGTTGAGAAAGTACGTCTGATCTTTGGCGGCATCCCTGGGCTTTAGAAGGCGGTGCACGCCGCCCTCGTGCGAGACGGCGCAGTAGTGCCCTGTGGCGATATAGTCCGCGCCCAGCCGGCGGGCATAGTCCTTGAAGGGGCCGAACTTGATCTCACGGTTGCACAGAACATCGGGATTGGGCGTCCTGCCCGCGCGGTACTCGGCGAGAAAGTGCGCAAAGACGCGGTCCATATATTGCTTGGAAAAATCGACGGTATAATAGGGAATGTCGAGGAGGCCGCACACGCGCACGACGTCGGCATAGTCCTCATCCGCCGTGCAGGCGCCGTTCTCATCTGACTCCTCCCAGTTGCGCATGAACAGTCCGACGACGTCGTAACCCTGTTCTTTTAAGAGAAGCGCGGCGACCGAACTGTCCACCCCGCCGCTCATTCCGACCACGACCCGCTCGTGCATGGCGACCTCCCGCAAATTTTTTTTGAAATTATAGCACAATCCCCCCAAAATAGAAA
>JAGHIT010000011.1 GCA_017887095.1 Clostridia bacterium
CCCGCACAATGGGCAATTCCGAAGTTCGGGCGTATGCCGAAACCCCACCGGGGTTGTCGGCAGAACATACGCCCTCACCCTTTTTTCCAAAAAATCTCCGCTGCGCGAATCTTTTTTGGGAGCCCTATTCTTTCACTTACAAAGCGAACCTTGTAAGCCCTTGGGCGTTCGCCCGAGGGCTTTACTCTATCGGTCGAATGATACCGTTGCGTGCATATAAAGAAAAACTTACGTTGTCACAATCTTTACAGTTTCCGCGTCAAAAAAAGTGACGGCGACGATTTCCGTTTTCTGAAAAAAGCAGAACAGGGTGAGTAAAAGGAAGCGTTCGTACGTTTCATAGATGAGAGGTGGAAAAAACGTGGCAGAAACAATCGACCGCAGCGCCGTCCTCTATGCCGCTTTTTTAGGCGGAGACAAAGGCGCGCTTGAACAATTGGTCATGCTGCACGGCGACGCGCTCACGCGGTTTGCCTACTGCATCGTCAGAAACGACGCCGCCGCAGAGGACGTCATGGCGGATACCTTTGCGACGCTCATCGTCAGGCGCAAAAAATTCCGCGAGGGCGCCAAGTTCCGCACCTGGCTCTATACCGTCGCGCGCAACAGGGCGATCGACTATGTGCGCAAATACGGCAGACAGCGCTCGCTTTCGGGTCTTGAGAACGTCCTCGTGGGCATGAACGGCGAAGATGCGCTGCTCACACGGCAGCGCAACGAGACGCTGTACATAAGTCTGCAAAAACTGCCCGAGCAGTACAAGGAGGTCCTGTACTTAAACTATTTTGACGGGTTTTCTGTCAAGGAGATCTGCCATATCCTCAAAAAGAACGAAAAACAGGTGTACAACCTGCTCTCCCGCGCAAGATCCACCCTCAAAGAAATTCTTGTCAAGGAAGGTTACCATGAAAACGAATGACCAACGCATGAAAGAAATATACGAGCGCGCAGACGAAAAGCGCGCCAAAAAGAGAAAATATGTCAAGTGGATAAGCGTCACGGCGTGCTGTCTGAGTCTCGTACTTGCGCTCAATCTTGTGCTGTTTGTGCCCTACCCTTCAGGACTTCCCGACATCTCCGCCTATTCCGGCAGCGAGTACTATCCCCTGATGCAGCAGCTCAACGCGCTCACCTACCGCAACACCAACACCGCGCACAACAACTTCGAGGCGTGGTTCGGCAATCTGTCCCGCGGAGATGCCAACAGCGGATCGAACGACATGGAGGGAGATATACCCAACTCCGGCACTGCCGAGGATCCTTCGACTCCCGGAGACCCCGGTAATCCTGAGAGCGGGAGCGACTACAACGAAGTGACGGACAATCAGGAGGCGGGCGTCATTGAAGGCGATCGGTTCAAGCGCACGTCAACACACTTCTTCTATGTACAAGGCGACGGCTACACCGATCTTTCGCTCAGCGCTTTTACGATCGACAGGGAGAACAGCGCTTACTGCGGTACACTCACCATGCCTGCCGATGACGGCACCTCTTTTTCCGCATATTACGGCGTAGAACTGTATCTGAGCGACGACGGCGACACGGCAACGATTTTTGCTCCTGTCTTCACTTATAAAACAAACAAACTCTATACTGCCGTCATTTCGGCAGATGTCTCAAACCCCGAGAACATGCAAGAGACGGGACGCTTCTATGTCTCGGGCAGCTATGTGACATCGCGCAAAATCGGCGAGGACTTCCTGCTCATCTCCAACTTTGCCGTCAGGAGCAACCCCGACTTTTCGGACGAATCCGCGTTCCTGCCGCAGGTAGGCACATGGAATAAGATGGAGAGCCTGCCCATGCAGGACATCGTCTGCCCCGACACCGCCACGGCTGCGCGCTATACCGTCATCGTGCGGCTGGGCGAGGGGCTCTCCGTCGACGGGCACATCGCCTTTCTCTCCTACTCGCAGGAAGCGTACGTCTCGGCGGACAACATCTTTGTGACGCGCAGCCATACGCAGACGATGCGTGAAGGAGACTATGAGCGCCGCATCCCCTATACGCAGATCGCGTGCGTCGCCTATTCGGGAGGCGGGCTGACACTCAAAGGCAGCGCGGACGTCGCAGGTACGGTACTCAACCAGTACTCTTTGGACGAACAGGACAATACCCTTCGCATCGTAACGACGGTCTCGGAATCGAATGTCCGCATTTACGAAAATGGCGGCGTGTCGTCGGACGACGTGACCACTTCTTTCGGCACCAATGACAACGCATCCCTTTACGTTCTGAGCCTTGACGACTTCTCTGTGATCGCCTCTCTGGAGCGCTTTGCTCCCGAGGGCGAGGAAGTGACCTCCGTCCGCTTTGAAGAGGATATCGTCTGGGTCTGCACTGCGCGCATCTGGGAGCTGACCGACCCCGTTTTCCGCATCGATCTTTCCAATCTCGACAACATTACCTACACCGACACGGGCACGATCGACGGGTACTCTACGTCGCTTGTCGACTTTACGGACGGGACGCTCCTCGGCATCGGGCGCGGCAGCGATACCCTGCTCAAGATCGAGATCTACGAGCAGGGCGAGGATGGCGTCGTCTCCGTGGCGACATACGAGACGAATGCCGACTACTCGCAGGATTATAAGGCTTACCTTATCGACCGAGAAAACGGACTCATCGGACTGCATGTTTACGATTTCATCGAGGGCAGCAAATACCTTCTGCTGCATTTTGACGGCTACAGTCTGACCCCTGTCGCGGAGATCGACTTGACGAGCCGCAACTACGACACGACGCGCGCGGCCATTGTGGACGGCTGGCTGTATATACTGACAGACTTGTCCCGCGAAAACAATCAGAATGACTATCACGCCGAACCCATTCCCGGGCTTGCGGAATGACGCAACGCCCTTCCCCGTGAAATTACGCTCACTCCGCACCAATCGTGCATGAAACCTAAGTGCGCCCCGAAGGCCTTGCCTTCGGGGCGTACTTGTTGTTCTAAAAAAATCTCACCGCAACATTTTACGATTTTTTATCTGTCTACTTTTTGAATACATACTCTTCTTTTATGTCCGGATCTTTATAAACTACATGATATGATACTGATATTTTGCATAGTTTGCTATAAAATATCATTTTCTATCATATGATTTGAAAATACGCCTTCCTTTGCTTCTGCAGAAATATCGTAATAGTTTCCTGCATTTAAATTTTCTATTAATGTCTGATCGTTATTATTACTTTGGTTTTCTTTTATCCTAACAGAATACTCTTCATATCCATGACTTGTCAATCTTAATATAACTATTTTTCTTGCTGTACCTTGTAACCCACTATCGGTATTACTACCCATGTCTTTTATAAAAGTAATGTCACCATCATTTACCGCGTCAATTACTCCATCTTCTGCCAATTTTGCATTGATTGCATCTTTAAGCGCTCCCCTTCTCTCCTGTACCGATGGGTTATAACTAAAAGAATAATCGATTGTATATCTTGCACCAAAAAACATATTAGTGTCAAAAGCTTCCTCTAAATCATAACTAGAAGGATTAAACAAGTTTTCTAATGTTATAGTCGTTTTTGGGACAACATTTTCAACAAAATATCCTCGTACCGTGTCAGAACCATTGTAAAAGAAAAATACTCTTATATTTTCAATTGTTTTGCCATCTTCAGCAGTATTAATTTCCCACTTTATATCTTCTGTGTTTTCAATATTAAAAGTATTATTAATTTTCGTGACCATATTTTCAAGCAGGTTGTCATTTAAGGTTGTCAGTATCACGCCTTGAGCCTCTTGTGAAAGGTCATACAATGCTTTTGCCTCGTTATACTCCTCTTCGCTGTCAAAGTCTGGATAAAAAGGCTCTTCCATAAATAGCTCATCTATGGTATCTATATCGTCTATTGTTGGCTCTTCCTTGCTTGGCTCACTTGGATCAGTGCCAGGTTCGCTTGGGTCAGTACCTGGATCGGTGCCCGGATCAGGCTCTTCCTTGCCCGGATCACTTGGATCAGGGTCTTCCTTGCCTGGGTCTGTACCTGGGTCAGGATCCTCTTTGCCAGGCTCCTCTTTACCTGGGTCTTCAATCCCTGGATCTGGATCAGGTACAACTATACCTGGGTCTTCTTTGCTTGGATCTTGTGTGTTAACGCATCCAGCAAAGCCAAATACCATACCTGCAATTGCGGTTAAAGAAAGCAAAATTGCTGTAGCCTTTGTAATAGTCCTTTTGATTACAGAAAGCTTATAAGGTTTGTTTGATTTTAATCCTGCGAGTTTATCCTTCTCGCCTCCATTATGAAATTGTCTCATATTTTCCTCTCGATCAACATTATAACACATATACAATAGAAATCAACACTTTTTTATAAAAATGTTTTTGATTGCTGATTGCATCCTGCTCCCCCCAAAGCTCCTTATCAAACGCGGGCCGCCCGAGCGCCCTTGTCAGCAGACTTTATAGCCCGAGGCAAGTCCGCCCTCGCTCGTCTCGCGGTAGCGCTCGTTGAGGTCCCTGCCCGTCTCGTACATCGTTTTGACAACGAGATCGAAGGAGATCTTGCGCGTCCCCGAGAGCACGCTCGCCAAATCGGCGCTGTCAATGGCGCGCATTGCCGCCACGGCATTGCGCTCGATGCACGGGATCTGCACATACCCGCCGACAGGGTCGCACGTCAGTCCGAGCTGATGCTCCAAGGCGATCTCCGCAGCGTACTCGGTGATCTCCAGAGAGTGCGCCGCAAGACTGCACACGGCAGCTGCCGCCATCGCCGTCGCGGTGCCGATCTCCGCCTGACAGCCAGCCTCAGCCCCGCTCACCGAGGCATTGGTCTTTACGACGTTCCCGACGATCCCGCCCGTCGCCAGCGCACGCCAGATCTGCTCGTCCGAAAGACCGTCCCTGCGCTGCAGGTAGAGCATGGTAGCAGGCAGAACGCCGCTCGCGCCGCAGGTGGGCGCCGTGACGACAACGCCGCCGCTCGCGTTTTCCTCCGCCGTCGCATAGGCATAGCTGCACACGAGGCGGGTGTGGTCGGTCGGGTCGTCGAGGTAGGCGCTCTGCAGCGTCGCCGCCTTGCGCTCGACGCGCAGATTCCCCGGAAGGACGCCCTCCTGCGCAAGTCCGCGCGCAATGGTCGCCTTCATGCTCTCCCAGACCTCGGCAAGGTAGTCGCGAAATCCCTTGTCCTCAAAACGGAACACGACGTCCGCAAGCCCGATCTTCTCCTTCTCGCAATAGGCGCGAAGCTCGGAGAAATTGGCAAAGGGATAGACGTTCTCCGTCGCAACGGGCGCGCTGCCCGCCTCGCGTACGGTACCGCCTCCGATGGAGAGATAGGTCACAGACAACATCTCGCGCCCGCCGTCATCGAACGCGGTCATGACGAGCGTGTTGGGGTGAAGGAGCTCGCGCGTCTCATAGTCAAAGACAACCTGCGTTTTCTCCTCCGGCAGGACGCCGAGAACGGCGCGATCGGTCAAATGCCCCTTCCCCGTGCGGGCAAGAGATCCCTGCAAGACGACGCGATAGCGCGACGCGCCCGCCGTACGCGATAAAAAGTCCTTTGCCGCGCGCTCCGGTCCCATCGTATGCGAACTGGATGGGCCGCGGCCGATCTTGTATAATTCTCTCAATGACTGCATCATATCTCATTTCCCGTATGGTGACACCGACACCCGAAACGATATTTTATCATACAGCACCGCTTCTGTCAAGCAGGTAAATTTATATTGCCCGCCGCATTCCGCCAAGCTTCTTTTCTCTACAACTCTTTTTGCAAATAGACATGCGGACACCCCTCGTCCTCATCCGCCACACCGGAGAGACGATATCCAAGTTTTTGATAAAACGCCTGTACTCGCAATTGGGCATGGATAATGACTCTATGTCCGCCCAGCTTTTTAATAAGTTTCTCCGCGGCATACAGCAGGCTTGCCCCGCAATGTCTTCCGCGATATTCCCTGATCACGGCGATCCGCCCGACAGCAAATCCGCATTCGCACGAAAAAACGCGGCAAGTCGCAACGGCGCGTCCACTGTCAAACATAACAAGATGATGCGATGAATCATCCGTCGCATCAAACTCCGAAACAAACCCCTGCTCATCCATAAACACCTTTTTCCGAATCGCAATTGCTTCTTCGGGCAATGAATTGTAAATTTTAATCTCCATAGCGCCCTTAATTGGATTATCTATAGTATTATGTCTGACATATTACAATGAAAAAGTAAGAAAAACAACTGCTATTCATTCTTTGGAACAACATATGCATCAAAAAAACAAAATTGCACCCGAACCGCCCCAACACCACCTTCGTCAAGCTTAAACCACTCATGTAAATTAGCAAGCATACTGTTTTATCTCCCATGCCTATTTTCGGAAAAGGATTTGCTGTTTTTAAATATATTATAGCCAATAGATACGATCAAGTCAACATCAAACGCAAAGATAAAAAGTCTGTCGGACTTCAGATTAACGGATACATTTGTAGATTGAAATCCCATTGACGAATCTCCAAACAATGCCGAAAACAGAGATTTCCCGCACTACGACTCAGAGCAAAAAAACTCCATGAACTGGAAAAAATAAACGGTTTTCATTGTATTATGTCACACATACTACTATGCAAATTTGATTGATATGCGCTTTGGACAGGTATTTTCGTTTCTCTGGCCTTTAATGACGCGCCTTTTTTAGCCGTTTTTTCCCTCGATTCGCTTCTTTCACACACAAAAAAATCGCTCTCAATGCGCGTGAGAGCGATTTTTTTATACTTATTGTAAAGAGTTATCCTCTTTTCATTGCCGCGAACCTCTCCTTCAAAAGCCGATACCCCTCTGCGGCATCATCTGTCGCAAGCACCGTCTTTTCCATGGGACAGATATCCGTCCCTTCACGGTTGATGATGTACTCCGTCAGCGTCCCGTACGAGAGGCTTACGCCGTGCGACTCAAGATAAGCCTTAGCGCTTCGGGAAATCGTTTTCGCATAGATTGCAGCGATCCCGCTTTTCACAAACAACATCGCCGCCGCTTTGCCTACGACGATGTCAGCAGCACTGTATCCCGTCAGATCGACGCCGTCCGCGATCCAGTCCATCATCGGCGCAATACCCCTTTTATCACTGGTAAGATAACGCCCGTTTCCGCAAAGGCAGATCGTATGTCCCGCAAGCTTCTCTCGGGCAAGCTCAAGATCTGTCATGCTTCTCCTTGTTGCACAGCGCACGCAGCCCCATCACAATAAAGGGAACAAGTACCGCCTGCAAAACCATTCCCAGAAGTCCCGTCTGGATTTGCGACCAAATGAGCGCAGGGGTGAAAGACGCGACCGACTGGAAGATGACGACGAGTAACAGGAACGTTGTCCGCCCCGCGACCTGCGCCAGGAGAACTGCGGGGAAAGCCATCCAGCCATTCTCTGCGATCTTCTTTGTAAACAGCCCGGAGACCGCCGCAAAGACGGCGAGTTCCGCCATCATGAAGGGAAGACGCGCCAACGCCGGCATCGGGTCGCCCCATGCGGAGGTGATCGCAAAACTCACGAGCGGCGACAGCACGCCGATCCCCAGTCCCCAGACGCTGCCGAGAAGGCATCCGCCCAGCAGGACGGGAAGGTACATGGGCAGCCATTGCACGCCGCCCGCCTGTCCGAGCGTGAAATGCACGATCTGCGGCAATAAAACCGCAAGTACGATGCAGCCAAGGGAGACGAGTCCCTTGACCGTCACCTTGATTTTCCATGAACAATTGTGGCGTACCAAAACATTTTCCAACATATCAGACTCCTTTGCCGAAATATTCGGCGATCGTTTTCATTTTTTCCTGTTGAGCGACCTTGAACGGGCAGCGCCTGTTGCAGTGCCCGCACTTCAGACAGGCATCTGCCTTGACGGCGAGTTTTTCATAGTGGTTTGCCGCCATCTTGTCTCCCGCTATTGCGAGGTCGTAGTACTTGTTGACCAGCCCGATATCGATGCCCGCGGGGCAGGGCTGGCAATGATTGCAATACACGCAGTTGCCCATGGCGGAGGCGGGCGTAAACTGGCCGATGACGGAATAGTCGCGCTCCTCCTTGGTCGCATTCAGGTATTGCAGCAGCGCATGCAGGTCGTCAAGCCCCCGCACACCCGGGACGACCGCCAACACGGCGGGACGATCCAGGCAATACCGGATGCACTGCGTCTTGGTCAGCGCGACGCGGAAAGGTGAGGTCCGCGCGGACAACAGCTGTCCGCCATGGAAGGGCTTCATGACGGAAATGCCGACGCCCTCCGCCTCGCACCTGCGCATGAGCGCGGCGCGCTCCGCCGTGGAGCCAATGCCGTACTCATCGCCCTGCTCCAGGTCGTACGCAGGATTGACGGAGAACATCATCATATCCACGACGCCGGTATCGAGCAGCATGTTTGCAACCGACGGCGTGTGCGACGAAAAACCGATATGCCTGACGACGCCCTGCGCTTTCAAAGACCTGACAAAGTCAAAGATGCCCGCTTTTTCGATATCACGGATATCGCTCTCCTCGTCCACGCAGTGCAAAAAACCGAAATCGACGTAGTCGGTGCCGAGCACATTCATCTCCCAGTCGAACGTGCGCCTGATCTCATCCAAATAGCGCGACCAGCCGTATTCGCCGTTCTCCTTATAGACGGCACCGAAGTGCAGTTGAAAATGTACTTTTTCCCGCTTGCCCGCGATCGCCCTTCCGAACGGTTCATAGACGGATTTTCCGCCGGCACACAGATCAAAAAAATTGATGCCCGCGTCTATCGCTTCTCGTACGACCGCTTCGATCTCCTCCGGGGAGCTAGCCTGAATACCGCCCATGCCCAGCCCCAAAGTACTGATACGCTCGCTGCCGTGCGGCAGTTTTCTGTATTCCATGCTCACTGTTCAAACTCCTTGGCGACATCCTTTAACAGACTGCGGATGGGCAGATGCTGCGGACACGCACGCTCGCACTTTCCGCAGCCGATGCACTCCGAAGCCTTCCCGTTGTTCTTTGTAAATACTTCACGGTAGAAAAATCCGGCGCTCCAATCATGATAACCTACTTTTGCATTCATACAGGAAAAGAGGTCGGGAATGGAGATGTGCTTGGGGCAACCGTCCGTGCAGTAGCGGCAGGCGGTGCAGGCGATAAGGCGCATAGAACGAAGAATGTCACGCACCTCCCCGACCGCCCTTCTCTCCTCCTCGTCAAGGGGTCTGAAGTCCTTCATATAGGAAAGATTGTCCTGCATCTGCGCCATATCGCTCATACCGGAGAGCACCATGAACATTCCCTCGAACCCTGCGGCAAAACGTATGGCATAACTGGCAGGGCTTGCCGCTCCTAGACGAGCAAAAACAGATTTGGCATCCTCGGGCAGGTTGACTAAATTTCCGCCCTTGACCGGCTCCATAACGATAACAGGCTTTTTATACTTCCTGCACACCTCATAGCACTTTCTCGACTGAACAGCGGGATCCTCGTAATCAAGATAATTGAACTGGATCTGCACAACTTCAATCTGCGGATAAGCGATCAGAATGCGTTCCAGCATCTCCGCCGTGTCATGAAAGGAAATCCCGACATGTCCGATCTTTCCCTCTTTTTTCAAGTCAAACGCCGTCTCATAGGCGCGACAACGCCGGAACTTTTCAAAATTTTCGCGCGACTGCGCGTGCATAAGATAGAAGTCAAAATATTCCACGCCGCATGCCTTGAGCTGGCTTTCAAAGAAAGGGCGGATATCCGCCTCCTTTTGGAAGTATGGCTCGGTCAGTTTGTCGGTAAGAATAAACGCCTCGCGCGGATAGCGCCTTGCAAGACAGTCGCGCAACGCCGTCTCACTCCTGCCCTGTAAATAACCGTGCGCCGTATCGAAGTAGTTGAAACCCTCCGCAAGAAAGGCATCGACCATGCGCTCAAACTCCGCGTAGTCAACCTCGCTGCCCTTCATCGGCAGGCGCATGCAGCCGAAGCCGAAGTTTTTATGTACGTTTTCAAACATACCCTTTCCTCCTTATACTTTTGCCGCCTCTTCCACGCAGCGCAGCGCGTTGAGAGAGCGGGGATAGCCGATATACGGCAGAGTTTTTCTTCAATTATAATTCCACCGACGCACTGCGTCAACCCTGAAGATGAAATTGTCCGATAAAATTGACCGATTTTCGTTCTCCTTGAAACAGACGTCCATGGTATAAGTATAATTGTGCGACACCGTCCTGTCAAATGCCTGTTTTTTATCGCAGGGTATGCACAAAAATCATGATATCCCGGGATGCAATTCAAGAAATAAATACGCCCACGAAGGATATGGAGGTGATAGTCAGTTTTCTTTTGATGCGATAATTTTTTTTGTCTTCTATATAAGGTTATTGTATGGGATATAATAATGAAACAGGTTCGATAAAGCAAGAGAGCAACGGAAAAGCCGTTGCTCTCTTGCTTTACTTGTATGCCACAAAGCCCGCGACACCGCTGACGAAAATATATTCCGTCTTTGTGCTGTACAAACTCTGTCGACACTGGTGGAGTAGCGGGGAAAGAGTTTGAACATAAATTAAGCCGCTGTATCAGTTCGTTTGTTTCGTCAAGACGTACTTTTTCAATGCTTTTGTCTACGCCGAAGTTCAGATAGCCGACGGTCTTTATATGTTCATCGTCATATACAAACACTTGGAATACAAGATTATCAATGATTTTCTTTTGATATTCCTTGTCGGCGGGGTCGCCTTTGATAAGTTCGGCAATGAACGCAAGTATCTGCTGTTTCGTTACCTGCCGCCCGCGCTCTAATTCAATTTGTGATTTCTGCGCTTGCAGGTCGGCAAGCAATGTTTCATAGTCCTGCATCTTCTTTTCGATGCCCGCGCGGAGCAATGCGCTTTTTGCCTCGATAAAGGCGTTCGTCAAATTTTCGACTTCCTGTTGCGCTTGCGTTATGCGCGTTTCTATGCTCCGCAAGCCGTTATCGCCCGTGCGCTGTTCATAGTATGCAATCGTATCAGCGGCGGCGCGGTCGGCGTTCTTCTTATCGCTCAAAAAGTCTTTGACCGCTTGGGCAACTTGCATTTCCAAATTGTCTTTGTTTTCCCGCGATTTATGGCACAAGCCTTTTTTCTTCTGTTTGCAAGCGTAATAATAGTGCTTTTTCCCGTTGCAACTTGTGCCGCCGTCCGCAACGATAGCCGTGCCGCAATGTCCGCAATAGGCTTTGCCCGTGAGCAAATACGGCTCTACTGCCGAATTTGCGCCCGCTAAAATCTTGTTTTTTGCAAGCCGCTTTTGCACCTCGGCAAAAAGCAGTTTGTCTATAATCGGGGGATAGGTGTTTGCACAAAGCCTACCGCCGAAGTAATATTCGCCCGTGTATTTCGCATTTGTCAGCCACCTGTCGAAAGTTCTGCCTTTGAACGGCTTGCCGTTGAAACGCTCGCCCCGTGCATTGAGCGCGGCGGCTATGTCTTTCTTGTCTGTGCCTTTGGCATATTC
>JAGHIT010000012.1 GCA_017887095.1 Clostridia bacterium
AGCGAAGTGCGGAGCAGATAAACGCTGCAAGCATCTAAGCGTGAAACTGACCTCAAGATACGGTATCCCATATCGTAAGATAGTAAGACCCCTCAAAGACGATGAGGTTGATAGGTCGGGGGTGGAAGCACGGTAACGTGTGGAGCTGACCGATACTAATAGGTCGAGGGCTTGATCTCAACGAAGGTTGAGAGAAAAGTCGCTTCTGAAGAAAGACTATGATTTTTACGAGCTTGAATTGACTTTCGACTCAAAACGCTGTTCAGTTGTCAGCCTGTGGCTGGCGGTCGCGGGAAAGCGACGCGAAGATGACCGTTAAAGGGGGAAAACGTTTAACGGTTTATCCATGATATTATGTCCGGAAGGACTTAATATACCATGGCGGTGACGATAGCAGAGAGGTCCCACCTGTTCCCATTCCGAACACAGAAGTTAAGCTCTCTTACGCCCAAAGTACTTGGTCTAACGACCCGGAAGGATAGGTAGTTGCCGCCTTTCATACACGGACGCGAGTTGCAAGTTGCAGCTCGCGTCTTTTTGATTATTATCTTCCGGCGCCGGCAGTCTTTCCGTTCGGAACGGGCATTGTTGCGGCCGATGTACACATATTTGGCAGCATACAGTGATTTTGCCATACAGAACAGACATGGAGCCGATGTGCGTGCGGTTCGGACCGCGTTGCCGCCTTTCAGAACGTGCATTGCGGCCGATGTACACATATTTGGCAGCATACAGCGATTTTGCCATACGGATCAGACATGGAGCCTATGTGCGTGCGATTCGGGTCGTGTTGCCGCCTTTTCGCAGAAATAAGGAGAAATAGGATTGATCGAATACTCTGACAGAAAAGATATCCCTCAAAAACAGTTGGAGACGCTTTTTGCTTCCGTCGATTGGGAGTCGGCGAAGTATCCGGAGCGGCTGGCGCGTGCGATGCGTGGATTTTCGACGGTGTACTCCGCCTGGGAAGCAGACGGTCTGTGCGGTTTGATCGCCGTGCTTGACGACGGTGAGATGACGGCATACGTTCACTATCTTTTGGTGCATCCCGGCGCCCAGCGGCGCGGGGTCGGCAGCGAACTCCTCTGCCGTGTGATGCGAAAATACCATACGTACACGAGAATCGTGCTCCACGCAGAAGGCAGCGCCTCGTCATTTTACGAGAAGCACGGTTTTATCCGTATGGACGCAACGGCAATGTTATACCGTACGAGATAACCCGTGAGCGGACCCCGATCGACGTGCCCCACGGTCGAGATGTTTTCCACGAGCGGGCACTCCGTCAGCGAATCGGAAACAGGGATGTATACCATATTATATATGGATATAATTATATAAGGATATAACGTTTTACGCCGAGTGGCCGCGATATGATTTTGTCGAGGTCGGTTTTGTGTGTCGTACGAAACGTGGCGTATCCCGCCCGAAACAAATGTGAAGGATCGGACAGGACAACGTACGCGTACGGGGCGAGGCATGTTTCGGCTGCGATCATAAGACGTGCCCGCTTGTCCGCAGTCATCGATGAGCGCGTTGCCGCGCGTTTCCTTTTGCCCGTCGCATACAGGGACGGGACGAAAGACTGAACCGGGCAAAGATCATATCGCCATGTCCCTCGGACGGCGAAACGCGGTCATTTTGGGGAAAACTTAACTTGTCATTTGCGAAAATTTTTTCATATGACAAAATTTTTCATCGGATTTTTATCCGATGTGGCCGGTTCGGAATGCCGTGAGTGAAAATTACAACCCAACAAATAGCGATAAATCAAAGGGAAACCACAAAGTTTTGTGGTAAAACCCGGCAAATCGCGGGTATGCGCAAGGGAAATCACGGTGATTTTTCCTAAATTTAGCAACAAAAAAAAATGAAAAAAATAGTTGACAGCACTCATAGATTGCGATATAATGTTGCTTACAAAAGGGCTTTCGCTGACCATATGGCCAGCGGAAAGGTTTTCGCGCATTTGCGATGCCTTTTCGGGGCGCGGATCGGCGGCAATCTTTTGGGAGGGTGATAGGAACGATGATTGACACAAGTACATGACGTAACAAAAAAGCAGGAACAAAAATTTGAATCTTTAAGAACAAAAACATTTTATAAGGAGAAAAGGCAATGGTTCAAAGAGTCAGAAAGTTGGCTGTCAAACTTCTGATGATTCTTCTTGTCGTCTGTTGCGTGATCGGTTTTGCGCTTGCGTTTACCGGTTGCTCCGGCGAGACGAAGGGCATCAGTTCGTTTACAATCAACGCAAACGGCGAGCTCGTTGTTACCTATACGGACAACACTTCCGAAACGCTCGGTAAAGTCACTGCCGATGCCGGAGAAGACGGCAGAGGTATCACGAAAGCTGAGATCAATGAGAACGGCGAGCTTGTCATCACCTATAGCGACGGTACGAGCGAGAACCTCGGTTCCGTCGAGGGCGCGACCGGTGCGACCGGTACGGGCATTGAGAGCATCACGCTCAGCGAAGACGGCAAGTCTCTTGTCATCACGCTGACCGATCCCGATGCTGACCCGATCACGGTTGCGATCCCCGATTTCAGCTGCGACCACGAAGCTATGTGGGAAGCAGGCGAGTATGATATCGTGGAGCTCGGTGCGCACGAGAGAGCGGTGGTTGACGGCGTAGAGACGTTCACCAAGACCAGCTATATCGTTACATATCACTGCAACGGTGGGCATGATGCTGATTCCGATGCGGGTCATACGGAGCTGTTTGTCAACGTTGATCCCATCCACAATGAGAACACGATGGTTCGCAAGCACGTCTATGCGACCTGCGAAGAGGCGGGCTATAACGGCATCGTCTGCGATTGCGGCTATGCGATGGATAAGGAGTATATCGAATCCGAGCCTGCGATCGGTCACACCTGGAGCAAGACCTATCCCTCCAAGATCGACGATCTGCCTTACTGCACGCACGGCGCGTTCGTCGCGCAGGAGTGCCAGAACTACTTCCACGCGGACGGCTCCTATCACGATGCTGCTCCCGATGAGAAGTGCGACAATCCTAACTGCGACGTCGCATCCGTCAAGCAGGATGAGACCGCGCGTGTCGTCGGTACGGTCGAGCCCATCGGTCACCACGCTGCAGCGTACGACATCACCAAGGCGCCTACCTATACGGAAAAGGGCGAGGCAACGGGTGTTTGTATGTTCTGCAACCAGGAGTTCACGACCGAGCTTCCCACCATCTACCAGCGTGGTATCATCGATACGAGAACGTATCGTCTTGACGAGATCGTTCTTGCCCGCACCTACTGCACCGACCCCGGCATCGAAGATTACACCGTCTATCTTGAGACGGTGAGCAAGATCTACGAGGTCACCCCTGCGGAGGGCGTTGAGCTTACCGAAGAGGATCTTACGGTCGATTTGTCCGATCTGATCCCCGTGGTCGAAGAGCAGTTCACGCTTAATATCAAAGCCGGCGAGCACATTCTCAACGGGAAGGGTCTTTCGCAGAACTTCTATGAGAATGTCACCGACGAAGATTATTGGGATTATCACAAGAATTACGAGGGCGCTGTCCTTGAGACGATCAAGGGCATTATCGTCACCGGCGACAAGTACGCTTCCTGCGCGGGCGAAGGTACGCTCGGCGAGGCAATGTTCGTCTGCGAGAACCCCGATTGCGGTTTCAATAACGCGACGGGCGAACCCGGCGAGAAGTGGGACGAGGATCTCCAGGGCGTCACCTATCCCGTCAAGACCTATGTGAACCACAACTTCACCGATGAGAGAGTGGCGAAGAAGCCCGCGGCGGACGGCTGCGTCGGCGGTACCGAGCATTTCTGCGACGTCTGCGAGGATTGGGTCACCGAAGCGAACGCGCATCACAACTACACCTATACGCTTGAAGAGGGCGAAGGCTCCACGGCAGATGCTCCCAAATTTGTTCTTGTCGGCGTCTGCAAGGTGGAAGGCTGCACTGCCGAGCATGAAGATCACGAAGTTCGTATCGCTCTCAACGTTGGCAAGAACTCCACGGAGTACGGTACCTTCACCGTTGCGAAGGCTGCGTCCGGCAACACGGCGCCTACCTGCTATAAGACTGGCAGCGACAAGTACACCGTTACGGGTACGCATACGGTCGGCGACGTCACCTACAGCACGACGATCAATGAGGAGTGCGTCGTGATCGTTCCTATGACCGAGCACGTCTTCGCTTACGACGATAACGACCGGCCCATCTACGCGAGCGACATCCTTGCCGACGGCAAGACGGCGGCTGATCTCGCAGGATATCTCGGGATCGATGATGTTGCCGATTACTTCGAGGTTGAGTCGGGCGAGATTACGTTTGTCGACATCAACAAGTATGAACAGCTCAAGGATCACTGGGATTACAAGGCTGTCTGCGGTCCTTCCGGCGAGGCGCAAGTCGGTATTGCATACTTCACCTGCGCTTGCGAAAAGTGCTGGGAGGCGCACGACGGCGTTAAGAAGCCTACGCAGATCCCGGTCTATCGTTCGCACATTGTCGATCCCACGGCAGAAGATACCGTGCCCGGTTCCACTCCTGCAACCTGCACGACGGCCGGTACCATCAGGGGTACCTGTACCGAATGCGGTCAGAAGGACGTCGAGATGGAGACGAAGGCGCTTGGCCACGACTATGTCTACAAGTTCACGCCTGTCGGTACTGTTGCCGAGAATGGCGCAGGCGACTACACGATGACCATCAACTGCTCGCGCAAGGGCGAGGCTGGCTGCGGTTACACCGAAGTTTCCGGCACTGTCGTTGTCAGCGAGGTCGTCCGCACGGCATTCCTTTGCACGACGGAGAACGCTTCCGAAGCGAAGACCACCTACACCTACACGGTCGAATCTGTCAAGAATGCAACCGTCGCAGGTCAGGGCAAGGAGCTCGCAGAGGCAATTGCCGATATCACGACGCTTCCCGGCAAGTTCACCGTTGAGACGAAAGAGGTCTTCCACGAGCTTGCAAACGGCGAGCTGATCGTTGAAGGCGGCACGTTCACCTTCTCGACCGATGCAGAGCTTACCGCTGCAGGCATCACCGAATCGTCCGAGGCTTCCTGCGAGACCGGTGCGACCGGCGCCGGCACCTTCACCTGCAAGGGCTGCAAGGAGAGCATCGATGTCGTCACCGACAGAGAGCACGATTACGACGAGGGCGAGAAGACCGAGCCTACCTGCACGGAGCCTGGCATGATCGTCACGACTTGTAAGACCTGCGATGCGACGGTCACGAAGTACGGTGATGCGGATGTCGTTGCCGAGAAGAACGAAGCAGGTACCGAAGGTAAGTGGGAATACGACGCAAAGCTTGCGCCTCTTGGCCACGATTACAAGGAAACCTCCAGAGAGCTTCCTACCTTCGATGCTACCGGCAAGGTCGTCCTTACCTGCGGCAGAACGGGCTGCGATACCGACGTTGAAGAAGGCGCACAGCCTGCGACCGTCGAGATCACGCTTCCTCAGATCCAGGCAAGCTGGTTCCAAAATGTTCCGAATGCAAAGGATACCGTCATCCAGGCTGCTATCACCGCCGGCTACAAGGAGTTCAAGCAGGTCACTGTTCTCTCCTGCGGTCAGGCTGCGCAGTACAGCGTCAAGTACGAGTACACGTTCACGGATGAGGATATGAGCAAAGCGGATGCGCCTACGTATGAAGTTTCCTTCACGTTCGTCCGCGAGCCCGATGCCGATATGCACACCTACGAAGGCAAGCCTTATTACCTGCAGCAGCACTACTCGAACGGTCTGCTTCTCAGCTCCGTCGGTAGATTCTGCGACAGCTGCGGTTACTTCGTGGTCCTTGAAGGCAATGTCTTCATCGGCAACGGTGTTAAATTCAAGGTCGAGGCCGACAAGATCACGGTCTTCGATGAAGAGGGCAAGCAGCTTCCCGTCTATACCCCCGATCAGTCGATCGCTGCAGGCGACTTCGGTGTCTGGGGTTCTACGGATTTGGATACCGCTACTATTTATGCCGGTACCTCCATCACGGTGAAGGCTGCCTATAGTGCAGATCGTACCAATAATTGGTCGGGTGTCGTTGCTCAGATCAGCAATGCGACCGAGGGTATGTATCTCATCTCTGCGGATGGTGCAGCTAAGATCGTTGGTTCGTGGGCAACTACGGGCAACTATGGTACGACTGTTATCACGCGTCCTACGATTGCAGAAGGTCAGATCGATAAGATCAAGACGGCTAAGAGCGTTGAACTCACCCTCAGCCTTGATGGTGAGACCGATACGATGACGATCGTCTACAACTGCTACGACAAGGACGGCAAAGAGGTCAGCACCCTTACCTGGACCATCACCGGTATGACGGCTGAAAGCTACACGCTTGGCTTCGCTGTTGACGGTGCGACCATCGATGGCAACGTCACCATCAGCATGGGCGGTCTGAACGCGTAAGTCCTCGGACTTAGGAAAAATGCTTCGAACGGTGCGCTGCGGCGCCGACATACGCCGCAGCAACCCGATCGATCATAAAAATTTACCCATCACCCAAATATGTTCAGGAGAACGGCAGACATGCGTCTGCCGTTCTTCTGTTTATTTGCTTTTGCATTGAATTTATATAATAAGGCCCTGCCGCGGAGTTTCTCCGCGGCAGGGCCGCTCTTTGATGGAAAACAGTCTTTTCTCTGATAGAAATAAGCAATGATTCTGCCTATGTTTATTCAACCTCAACGGCGCAACAAGTCACCGTCGCATCATCCTGCCGGATCGGCTGCCCTCACGCATCATACTGTGCGGCGATCTTCTGTGAGATCCGAATAAATGCCTCGGCATCGTCATCGCCTATGATCTCCCGCAGACGTCGTGCCAGGGAAAGAGACTGTTCGTGTACGGCAAGGAACTCACCCAGGTTTTCCGGAATGATCCTGACGAACGTCGTCCGTTTGTCTTTTCCCTCACAGCGCGTCAAAAGCTTTTTTCCGACAAGCGAGTCGATCGTTCGGTTGACAAGCGACTTCAGCATCCTCGTTTCCCGTACCAGAGCCTGGAACGATACCAGACCTTCCCCGTCCTCTATATATTTTTTATAGGCGGTCAGCATCACAATGGATTCGTTATATACAAGTCCTTTTGTGATCCGCGTATTTTTCAGAATGCCTGTCAGCTGTACCCATGCCGTAATAAGATTTTCGTCTATATTTTGTTTCATGTTTCCGCTCCGTGTATCATTGCCTACATTATACGATAGTGCACGAAAAATGTCAAGGAAATGCTTTCCGACGTTGCCTTTTGTCGTCTTTTGTGCTATACTGTTTCCATGATACCGAACGATCCGGCAATGCTTCTCAGTTATATCAATATGAAGTTGCGAGATCAATATGATTCGCTTGACGAACTCTGCGACGATCTTGATCTCGATCGTGGCGAGATAGAATCGCTTCTTGCATCCATCGGAGCATTTTACGATGCCGACCATAATTGTTTTCGATAAAGTTATCCACTTATCCCCAAAACCATTGGGGATAACTTATTTTGCAGTGAGGAATAGAGAATATCATGTCCGAATACGATCTGATGAGGTTGTTTGAGAAGTATGACAGCGAGATCTGCGAAGGCGATTTCACGCCCGAGGAGCTGATGGAATATCTTTCGGCACAGGATGGCGCCGATCGTTCCGGCGCGCCGCATACGCTTTCGGAGTGGAAAGCTGCATATTTCTCCTTTTACGATGACGTCAAAGACAAGTCGCTCAAGAAACAGGACTGGTGAGCGTGGTGCGATACGATTATCTGATTTTTGACGCCGACCACACGGTCATTGATTTTGACCTGGATGAAAAGCGCGCGTTTCGTGCTGCATTCCGTGCGGCGGGGGTCTCCTGTTCGGAGGATATGATCGAAGACTGCTGGCGCTTTTCGGCAAAAAATTGGGCAGATCTTGGTCTGACGGAGGTGGATTCCCCCGTACTTCGCGCGCGCTTTCATGCACTGTATCATGAGCACGTTCGTGGCATCGTGGATTATATGGATGACAGGTATGCCCTCGGCAGCGGCAAAACGGTCGCCGCGCGCACTTTTTCGGACGAGCTTTCCCGAGCCGCGCACCCTGTGGACGGCGCCTTGGAAGTCCTTGACGCTCTTGCGCAGCATTATAAACTGTGCATAGCGACGAACGGGCTTTCCGGCATGCAGGCGGGACGGCTGTCTGCGCTGCGTCCGCGGTTCGCTCGCATTTTTGTCTCCGAGGAGATGGGATGCGTCAAGCCGGACGCCGCGTTTTTTCAACTTTTGCTGGAAGAACTGAAGACTTCGCCGGATAAATGTCTTATGATCGGCGATTCGCTCCGTTCGGACATTGCGGGCGCAAATGCCGTCGGCATGGACTGTATATGGTTTGACCGCCGCGGCGAAGGACTTCCCGAAGGTGTGCATGTCAGAGCGGTCATTCATGACCTGAGGGAATTGCTTTCCATGCTCTGAACGCAGGCGGAAAGGCACAGCGGACACGAGGAGCGGATATTTTTGTTCTTCTCGGAAAGACAGAGGGCTGCGGAGATGCAAAATTGACCATTGACGAATTTTACGACAATATAGAATTCAACGGACAAGCGCGGATACGTGCCGAGCAGATACAGAGAACTTTTGAAACGCTGTTTCCGCCGCCCTGTGTCGAAGCGCTCTTTGACGGAAGCCGCCGCGAAGAGGGGCTTCGGGAACTGACCGCGCATCTGGGCGAGGATGCGGACGGCATGAAAATGTTTGTCTATATGTCCCACTGTGCGCTTCGGACGTACGAACGCTATCGGGAACGCGGCATTTCCCGCGATATTTTTTTTGCGACCATGAAGTTTTTGTCGCGCTTTATGGCGGCCGAGATCACACGAAATCACACGATCGCATTTCGTTGGGGATGGTGGTTCCCGCTTCAGCTTGCCATGCAGGAGTTTCGTCTCGGTGCGCTGGAATATGAAATGTCGGGCGGAAATATTTTTATGCATATTCCGTCCGATGCCGATCTTTCGCCGCTGTCCGTTCGGCGCTCCGTCCGGGATGCCCGCTTATTTTTCAAAACGTTTTACCCGGAATACGCAGAAGCGCCGATGTTATGCGATTCCTGGCTTCTCTCGCCCGCACTTCCCGCACTCTTGCCGCCGACGTCCAACATTGTTCGATTTCAGCGCGAATTTGAGGTGTTGCGGTGGGAGAAGGATAGTTCTGCATATTTGGAATGGGTGTACTCCGTTTCTGATTTACCCTATGGACAGCTGGCAGAGGGGACCGCTTTACAGCGGGCGATGAAGGCGTACCTGCTGGCGGGCGGGAAAGTCGGCTGGGCGCTGGGCAGACTGCGTGGAAATATTTTTCAGGAAGTCCGTACCGAAAACACGCTTTGACGCCGTACAGCTTTGCTTGCCTTGAAGATTGCCGCAATCACATTGAAAATGAGCCGCGGACATGAAACGGCGCCCCTCTCGGTCAGAAGGGCGCCGCCAGTTTGTATGATAGCGTTATTCAGATCTGCTTTGCTTCGGCGGACACATTGAGCGGCTTCTTTTTGCCGTCGAGGAACACTTTTACGCCGCGTTTGCGCATCCTGAGGACGAAGAGATAAACGGGCGTCCCCAGTGCGTATACCCACACCGCTTCGGTGATAAGCAGGGAAATACAATTTGCCCAATATGCAAAGGTGACGGTGCTTTCGCCCCAGCCGAGAAGCTCGGTCGCAGACAGGTCGCCGCGTAAAAAGACGATGATCAGCGGAATGATGAAAGCATTCGCGACGACGGGAAAGAATCCGCCGATGCCGATCTTGGCGACGTGCGCGCCGACGCTGTCCTTATTGCGCATGAGATATCCGACGATCCCCGTCAGCGTTGCGGCGACGAGCGTCGCCAGTGAGCCGAGAAATACGTCGTAGATGAGCATGGGGGAGGTCAGGTTTGCCAGCATGCAGCCGATGTAGAGCGCGGGGACTGCCTCGGGGAAGAAGAGGGGCAGGATGCACAGCGCTTCGGCGGGGCGGATCTGCAGGATGCCGCCGTACGCGACGGGCATGAACGCATAGCAGAGCGCGACGTACAACGCGGCGATGACGCCCGCGCGGCAGATGCGCTTGGTGGTGAAAATTTCCTTGAACATGAAAAAACCTCGGTTTTTTTATTCGGAAGTGTTGACCGAAAACCTTCCGTAAATCATATCATATCACGTTTTGCGGCTGCCGTCAACATTTTTTGCGGCAGCGAAGGCTTCTTCTAAGCGTCTTGTCGCACACATGAGTTTGTCCGTTTTCGTTCAAATTCCCGGGAGGCATCGCCGTCTCACAGAAGACTGCGCTGCAAGGAGCCGTATCGCAGGCTATCGCAGGCTATCGCAGTTCGCGCGTCGGACGGAAGGCGATCAGCCAGAAAAAAAGCCACAGCGCAGCCACGCCGGCAAGGGACAGGAATGAGCGGTATACGACGGTGTTGCCCGCAGAAACGAGAGCAAGGACGTCGATTCCCGTGAGTGCGTAGAGACATGCGCCCAGTCCGTAGACGATCAGGACCGTGCATAAAAGGATGGTCGTCAGCTTCATGCAGGCAGTTTGCGCACTCCGGAAAAAAATACGCATGGAAAGCGGGTGCGCGGGGGAGGCGCGGCGGCACACCTTCCGGCGCGCCGCGGCGCAGTACATCGCCCGTCTGTACGACCGTGTAAGTAAGGTCACGATTTGTTCAACAGATCCATGACGAGCAATTTGAGGTGCGCGCGTTCCCGTTCGGAAAGTCCGCTCATATCGAGCGCATCTTTTTCGTCGCGGCACAACAGATAGTCCGTCGTGACGCGGAAGAAATCCGCAAGTTTGACAAGCATGTCGATAGATGGCAGCACATTGTCGTTTTCCCAGTTGGAAACGCATTGCTTGCTCACATTCATCGCGCTTGCCAGTTCTACCTGGCTCAATCCGAACGCCCGACGCAATTCCCTGATCCGTTCGTTTAACATTCGCATCCTCACAAATGTCTGAAATTCGTATACAATTATATTAGTATTGCTTGACATTTAAAAAATATTAAAGTATACGAATTATGGACTTTTTGCCGAAGGCGCTGTACGGCGCGGGATATGTCTCAATTCTTATGCGCAGCCATATTGGCCGCCGCAGGCTTCCGTCGGACGCAAGCGGCAGTTTTGTGCGTTTTATCGGGAAGAGCATAACGAACACGCGCGGGCGCGCTCCAAAAGGAGCGCGCCCGCGCGCAAATATGTCAATAACGTGCAAAATAAGCAATTGTGCTTCCGTACAGATAATTGCGTCGCCGTGAATTGATGTATGCAACGTGGCAAGGGCGGAATACGCCGCGCTTCCGGTGGGAGCGGGCTATCTTGTGACACGCTCGAAGGCGATGCGCTCGGTGCCGTCGTCCACGATGACGACGCCGCATGCGCGGAATCCGAGAGCGGTCAGTGCGCCGCGCATGGGCGCGTTGTCGCGGTGGGTGTCGATGCGCAGATCGTCTGCAAACTGCGTACAGTAGTCCACGACCGTTTTCAGAAATCCGCGCCGCGTTCCGCAGCTCGCCACGCGGTGGATGACGCCGTAGACGCGGTTTTCCGTCATCCACATGCCGTCGATGGCGGCATAGTGGTCTTCCGACCCTACAAAGAATACGAACGCACCGAGGAGCGCGTCCTCCTCTTTTGACAGGTACAGCCTGCCGCGCGCGATGTCCTCTTCGATGAGAGCGCGGGGCGGGTAAGAGTCGCCCCATTGATCGGGATTATCGGCCGCCTTCATGCGTTCACGCGCCGCGGCATATAGTGACTCCAGCGCGGGAAGGTCGCGCATCGTTGCCTGAATGATCATCGTTGCCTCACAGAATATTTTCCAGCACCAGCCGATCGAAGGGCACTTCCTCCATAAAGTCGGACTTGCGGAAAATGACGTGGTTGAATTTAGCATAGTTGAAGATATGCGGCTTCAAAAGGACGGGCGTCGGGACGTCGAGCGCGTCGCAGATATCCGCAAGGTAAGAAAAGAACGCCGAATAGGTGAAGCGCTCCTCTTTTTCGTACGTCGTCTGTCTGACGATATGCCCGTCTTTCATGACTTTTGCCCAAATGCGAAACATATCCGTATTATACGAAATTTTTTGGAAAAAAGCAAATATATTTGACTTGAAAGCGCCCGCGCGGTATAATGAAGGCAATATCGATTACAGGGAGGAAAGTACGCCATGAACAAGCTGGAGCGGGACATACTCGATATTCTCACAGACGATTGCCGCACGGATACATCGCAGATCGCCGTTATGCTGGATACGGACGAAGCGGAAGTCCGCAGCGCCGTCCGGAATATGGAAAACCGCGGGACGATCGTCAAGTATACGGCTATCGCCAATCTCGATGAAGAGGAAGATGAGTGCGTGGAGGCGCTCATCGAGGTCAAGATCGCTCCCCGCAGCGGATCCGGCTTTGACGGCGTCGCGGAAGAGATCGCCGAGCATGAGGAGGTCAAGACGCTCTATCTCATGAGCGGCGCATACGACTTTCTGGTCATCGTCAAGGCGGGGTCCATCAAGTCGGTCGCGCGTTTTGTCTCGGAGTGCATCTCCACGTTCGACTGCGTTCTGTCCACCGCGACGCATTTCATTCTCAAGAAATATAAGATCGAGGGAGCTTTGACGGTCGGAAAGGACAAGATGCGGAGGCTTCCCGTACAGGCATGAGAGACTTTCTCACCGAGCGCGCCAAGCAGCTCAAGCCCAGCGGGATCCGCAAGTACTTTGATATTCTGGATACCTTGCCCAACGCCATCTCCCTCGGCGTGGGCGAGCCGGATTTTGTTACCCCGTGGGATATCCGCAGCGCGGGCATCCGCTCGCTGCAAAAGGGGTACACCTCCTATACGGGCAACCGCGGACTGCCCGAGCTGCGGCAGCTCATTTCGCGCTATCTTGCCCAGCGCTTCCGGGTGGAATATCCCGCCGAGCGCATTATCATCACTGTCGGCGCGAGCGAGGGCATCGATCTCGCCCTTCGTACAACGTGCGACGAGGGGGACGAAGTGCTCGTCCCCGATCCCGCGTACGTCTCCTACGCACCCATTATCTCGCTGTGCGGCGGCGTCGCCGCTGCCGTGCATTGCAGAGCGGAGAACGGCTTTATTATGACGCCTGAGGCGATCGAAGCTGCCGTTACGGCCCGCACCAAGGCGATCATCCTTGCTTATCCCAATAACCCGACGGGTGCCGTCATGACGTGCGAGCAGCTTGAGGCGATCGTCCCCGTCATTGAGAAGTACGACCTTCTCGTTATTTCGGATGAGATCTATGCCGAACTTACCTATGGCGGCAAGCATTGTTCGGTGGCGTCGCTGCCCGGCATGAAGGAGAGAACGGTACTTCTGAGCGGTTTTTCCAAAGCGTTTGCCATGACGGGCTGGCGCATCGGCTACGCCTGCGCGCCGGAGGCGTTGGATAAGGCGATGCTCAAGGTCCATCAGTACACCATGCTCTGCGCACCCCGCGTCGCACAGCACGCGGCGATCGCGGCGCTTGCGGGCGGCTTTCAGGATGATTTTGCGTCAGTCGGGCAGATGCGTGCCGAATACGATAAGCGCCGCCGCTTTCTTGTCAAGTCCTTCAATGATCTGGGATTGACTTGTTTTGAGCCGCGCGGGGCATTCTACGCCTTCCCCTCGGTGGAGGCGACGGGGCTTACGGGCGAGGAGTTCGTCGAACGGCTGTTGAAGGAGGAACAGGTCGCAGTCGTTCCGGGAAACGCCTTCGGTGAATGCGGGGATTATCACGTTCGCTGCTCATATGCCACGGGCATGCGCGAACTGCAGGAAGCGGTCGCCCGCATCGCGCGCTTCACGGAAAAATTACGGAAAAATCGGTAAGTCGGCACAAACGGGTTGACAAAGCCGAGCAAATGCCGTATAATGAACAATAGTGAGAGAATACCGTGGTTTCCGTTGCAGAAACGGGAATCACGGTCGTCTTTTAGAAATCCCGCCGCGGCAGCGATCCGCGCGGGGAAAGAGAGGATCAGGTAGAAAGATGGCAGAATTTCCCATGACGCAGCAGGGGTACGATGAGGCGGTCAAGAAGCTCGAATATCTTCAGAAGGTAAAACGTGCGGAGATCGTGCAGCGCATTGCCGAGGCACGCAGCCACGGCGATCTCTCGGAGAATGCCGAGTACGATGCCGCCCGCAACGAACAGGCGGCAAACGAGCGCGCGATCGAGGAGTTGGATTTTCAGATCAAAAATGCGGTCGTAATTGAGGAAAATACGGATAATTCCGTTGTACATTTCGGTTCTGTCGTGTTGGTCCACGACGTCGATTTTGACGAAGACGTCGAATATACCATCATGGGCACGACGGAGGCCGATCCCATGAAGAATATCATCTCCAATGAATCGCCTGTCGGGCAGGCGCTCATGGGGGCTAAGCGCGGCGATACGGTCACGGTCAAGGCGCCCAACGGCGAATACTCGCTCAAGATTTTGAAAATCAACTGATCATCATGGAAGAAATAAACGTCGATCCCGGCGCCGAGCTCATTGAACAGGCGCGCATCCGCCGGGAAAAACTTAAAAAGCTTACCGATGAGGGAAACAATCCCTACGAAAAGACCAAGTATGAAGTCACCGCACGCTCCACGGACGTGAAGGGTGATTTTTCGGCATGGGAAGGGAAGGAAGTGAGTATCGCGGGACGTCTCATGTCCCGCCGCATCATGGGCAAGGCGTCCTTCTCGCATGTGCGCGACGGCAAGGGAGACATTCAGATCTACGTTACCCGCCAGGATGTGGGGGAAGATACCTATCTTGCCTATAAAAAGGACTATGATATCGGCGATATCGTCGGTGTGCGCGGTTTTGTCTTTCAGACCAAGACGGGAGAGGTGAGCATTCACGCAACGCACCTGGAGATGCTCTCCAAGGCGCTTCTGCCGCTGCCCGAAAAGTACAACGGGCTGACCAATCCCGATCTCAAGTACCGCATGCGCCATACCGATCTCATCATGAACGAGGACGTGCGTACAACGTTTGCCCGCCGTTCGCAGATCCTGCGTGAGATCAGGGCGTACCTGGACGGTCACGGCTTCATGGAAGTGGAGACTCCCGTGCTTTTAACGCTGGAGATCGGCGCGGACGCGCGCCCTTTTAAGACGCATCACAACGCGCTTGACCTCGATATGTATCTGCGCATTGAGACGGAGCTGTACTTGAAACGACTCATTGTTGGCGGTTTTGAACGTGTCTACGAGGTAGGCAGGATCTTCCGCAACGAGGGCATGGATTCCTCGCACAATCCCGAATTTACGACCATCGAGATGTACCAGGCGTACGTCGATTATGCGTACATGATGGACTTTATCGAGGGGCTGTACCGCACCGTAGCCGAAAAGGTGTGCGGTACGCTGCAGATCCCCTATCAGGGCAACACGATCGATCTCTCGCACTGGGAACGCCTGACGATGACCGAGGCGGTCAAAAAGTATTCGGGCGTGGACTTCTCCCTGATCGCGTCCGACGAGGAGGCGCGCACTGTCGCGAAGGAGCACGGCGTGGAGCTTGAGAAGGGCAAGGACAGCAAGGGTCACATCCTCGCGGCGTTCTTCGACGCATACGTCGAGGACAAGCTCATCCAGCCCACATTCATCTACGACTATCCCGTGGAGATCAGTCCGCTTGCCAAGCGTAAGCCCTCCGATCCCACCATGACGGAACGGTTTGAATACTTCATCAACGGCATGGAGATGGGCAACGCGTTCAGCGAACTCAACGACCCCATCGATCAGCGCGCGCGCATGGAGGAGCAGGCGGCAAAGAAGCGTGCACAGGGCGCGAACGCGCAGGTGGACGAGGACTTTCTGGACGCGCTCGAGCATGGCATGCCCCCGACAGGCGGGCTTGGCATGGGCGTGGATCGTTTTGTCATGCTGCTCACGGACAGTGCAAGCATCCGCGACGTGCTGCTGTTCCCTACGATGAAACCCAAAAAATAACAGGGCGGGGCACGGAGCATTCCGTGCCCTGTTTGTCAAAAAGGAGCGATACCATTGGACGCACGCATCACCAAACAACGCCTTTCCAATCTGATTTCTTACGATTGGATCAAGATCCTCTGCACTGTTGCGGCGGCGCTGCTCGTGCTTTCGCTGCTCTTTGCGGTGACGGCAACCAGACCGCTTTCGTCGCAGCAGTATAATATTTTTGTCTTTACGGATCTTTCGGCCGATACATCCTTTTCTCAACTTGCCGACGAACTGGAAGAGGACGATGTCTTCTCATACGATATTCTCACCGTCGGAACGGAGGCATTTACCGGCACAACCGGAAACACGACGTACGGTCTGCGCCGATCGGTCGGAACCGGAAATGTGTTGTTTGTGACGGACAACCCCGTTTATGAACAGGACGAGGCGGGCAATCCCGTATTGGATGAGGAGGGCGATCCCGTGATCGAGACGCAATCCACGCTCTATTCGCTGGCAATGGGCATTACGGTCGCCAACGATGAAGCGAATGCGGGCGGCGTATACGATACCGTTTATTATATGGATGCATGCGAACGGTATCTGGCAGAGTTTTTCGGCGACGACTGGCGTTCAAGCGACGCTTTTGACGGCAGCCGGTCTCCCGAGGAAAGTTTTTACGCGCGCAACGGCAGCGATAAGCGGTATCGTACGGAGCAGTCCCGCGCGCAGGGCGTGGAGGACGAAAAGGCGCGCCTTATGCAGCTTCGGGAGGATTATCTTGCAGTGGATGCGGCATTTGACGAAGGATTGTTTACGCATACCTCTTATGAAAACGATTGGGGCGAGGCAAGCAATCTCGGGATCAACGTCGGCGGGTTGCACGGGCTCAAAAATCTCGTTTACTATACCGATGGGGAAAATTCCCGCACGACGGAAAACATCAACCTCGTTCTGCTTTTTAACGGCAAGGATGCGCAGAACGATCTTCGATTTGAGAGCATTTCCTTCCTGAATTATCTGCTTGAAAACTATCGGGAAGAATGAAGCTTTATCTTGCAGACATGCTTGCCGCACAAGAGCGGCGCAAACATATTTCCTTTCATACGCCGGGGCATAAAAAACGGGGAGCGGACATCACAGAGCTGTCTTATTCGGATAATCTTTCCGCGCCGACCGGCGTCATAGGACAGGCGCAGGCGGACATAGCGCACATATTGGGGGCGGATGCGAGTTTTCTGCTGACGGACGGCAGCACGAGCGGCGTTTATGCGATGCTCATGGCGCTGCGGGACGCCGGGGTGCGGAAGCTTGCCGTTCCCGTCTGCTCGCACGTCAGTGTTCTGCGCGGCAGTTCGCTCATGGGGCTGGAACTCATTCCCGTTGCGCAGGAGTTTTCCGGCGGAATCGCGCGGCAGCCGACCGTCGAAGCTGTGCGGCACGCCATGGAAACGGCAGACGCGCTGATCCTCACTTCGCCCGACTATTACGGATTTTTTCCTGACCTCGGAGCGATCGCAGAATTGATGCAGGCGCAGAATAAGCCGCTCGTCATTGACGGGGCGCACGGTTCGCACCTGCACGGCACGGCGCTGCATGCGTCGAATTACGCTTCGATGTGGGTGGACGGCGTACACAAGTCGCTTCCTGCCATGACGCAGGGTGCCGTTGTTTCCGCAAAGGGGATATGGACAGACTTGCTTGCGGAAAGCGTTCCCTGTTTTCGCACCACGTCTCCGTCTTATCCCATTCTGGCGAGTATCGAATACGCCGTCAAGTATCCGCGCAACGAGCGCATCGAACGGGCGGCGGAAGGGGTAAAGCGGGCGCTGGGCGCGCTTGAAAACCCCGATTGGAGCAAGATCGTCATCCCCTTCGGGAAAAAAAGCGGCGATGCGCGGCGCTTTTTGGAGTCGCGCGGCGTATATCCGGAGTTCGACGACGGAAACTATCTGATGTTCTATCTCTCGCCCGCAACGCGTCGCCGCGAACTGAAGAAGCTCGTGCAATTGGTCAAGCGGCTCCCGCGCGGAGAAGTAGCGAGCGGTGCGCGGATGCGGGGACGGACAGGAAAAACAACCGTCGCGCTCTTGCCGCAAGAGGCGGTCGGACGCGTCTGTGCGCAGACGTGCGGACTGTTTCCGCCCTGTATGCCGGTGCTGTTACCCGGCGACGTTGTCAGCGGGGATGCGGCGCGCAGACTTTCCGGCGCCGTGTCTGCGTTCGGGCTTTCGGACGGCAAGATCATTGTATTCGAGGATTGACATGCGCGAACTTTTTCGCTCCACAACGGCATATCAAACGATAGCTTCCGGCGCGCGGCGGGGAGATCTGGCGCATTTTACGCTTGTGATTTTTCCTGACGGCGGGCATTTGCGGGAATTCCTTACCGTCTGCGCCGAGGCATTTTTCGGCGCGGAGGCGGGGTCGCGCACGGAACGGCTGATCGGATCGGAGCATTATCCGGACTGTCTCTTTTATCCTGCGCGCGGGGCAAAGCTTTCTTCGGACGTCGCTACAGAATTGATCGGAGAAAGTGCCTTGAGTCCCGTCGAAGGAGACAGGAAGCTGTTCGTTCTGGATGCCTTCCAGACGGTCACGCCCCTTGTGCAGAACAAATTGCTGAAGATCCTGGAAGAGCCGCCGCAAGGTGTGTATTTTCTCGCAGGCGCGACGGCAGAACATACCGTGCTTCCCACCGTGCTTTCGCGTGCAGATAAACTTGCCGTTGCGCCCTTTTCGGAAGAGGCGATCGCCGCGGCGCTCAGACGCATGCGGGGCGATGCTCCGGGGATTTCGGAAGCGGCTGCTGCGTGCGGCGGACTGCTTTCGGCGGCAGAGGACTTGCTGGAGGGTGGCGGAGAAGCATTTCATCTTGCCATTCGGTTTCTGACGGAAAGAGATACGGTGCGCATCTGCCGCGAGGTCGGCGATGCACCCAAGGGAACATTTTTGCCCGCTCTGCGCCTCGTCCTGAGGGATGTGGCTCTGATCGCCGCAGGGCAGGACCAATATGCCGTGCTGCAAGATGCTTCGGTCAGGGAGATCGCGGAGGTCATGCCTGCAGGTATTGCCCTCGCCGCGCTGCGCTTCACGGCATCTGCGGAACGGGAAATACAGTTCAACGCAAATCCCGCGCAGGCGGCGCTCACGCTGTCGCTGCGCATTGCGAAGGAGAGAGAAAAATGGCAGAAGTTGTCGTTGTAAAATTTAAGAAGGGCTGTAAGCCGTACTATTTCGGAAAGGGCGGGCTTGTGCCTGAACGCGGACAGGGGGTGATCGTTGAGACTTCCAAGGGGTTGGAATACGCGATCGTCGTCGATCCTTCGCGGGAAGTTCCGGAGGAAGCGATCGTGCAGCCGCTTAAAAACGTCGTCCGTATCGCGACCGAGAAGGACGAGGAAGCCGTTGCCGCCGGCGAAGCGCGCCGCGGAGAGGCAATGCGCATCTGTAAAGAGAAGATCGCTGCGCGCAATCTTCCCATGAAGCTCATTGACTGCGAGTTTTCGTTTGACGGGAGCAAAGTCGTCTTTTCTTTCACGGCGGAGGGCAGAGTGGATTTCCGCGATCTCGTACGCGACCTCGCGTCCGTGTTTCATATCCGCATCGAACTCAGACAGGTCGGTATCAGAGATGAGGCGCGCATCCTGGGCGGCATCGCGCCCTGCGGAAGAGAGGTCTGTTGTGCGGGCTGTATGCCGGACTTCAAAAAAGTCTCCATCAAAATGGCAAAAAATCAGGGGCTTTCGCTCAATCCCGGCAAGATCAGCGGTCTGTGCGGAAGACTTATGTGCTGCCTTTCGTATGAGGACGAGTATTATGCGGCGGCATGCAAAAAGGTGCCGAAACTCGGCGCGACTGTAGCAACGCCGGAGGGCAAAGGGCAGGTCGTATCGGTCAATATGCTGAAAATGGAGGTGCGCGTCAAGATCGAAAAGGACGGCGCGCTCATCTACCGCGACTTTGCTGCCGAGGACGTTTCCCGTGCCGAACCCGATCGCGCCGAAACGCATCCCCGGCAGACGGAGGAGCTTTCGGAAGAGGATAAGGACGAGTCCCGTCCGCTTCCCTCGGCGCGTGTCGAACAGGCTGCGGAAGACCGGGCAGCGAAACAGGCAAAGGCGCAAAAATTCCACAAGGGAGAAAAACGCGAGAGCAACGGGGACGGGGACAAGGGACGGCAGGCGGCAGCGTTCCGTACCCGCCGCAACCGCAAAACGCAGGGCGGGCATAAGACGCCGCCTGAAAAAAATTCCTGAAATCCCAAAAGGAAAAGCGGGCAAAAGGCTTTACGAACCGCACGGATTATGATATAATACGAATAAGATTTTTTGTTGGAGGTTTGTATCATGGCTCACAAGATTTCGGATGAGTGCATTTCCTGCGGTGCATGCGCAGATACTTGCCCCGTCAATGCGATCGCTCCCGGCGACACGACGTATGTCGTTGATCCCGATACCTGCATCGATTGCGGCGCTTGCGAAGACGGTTGCCCCGTCGGCGCGATCAAGGCAGAGTAACGCTCGGAAAAGAAAGAGAGAGCACGGTTATCCCGTGCTCTTTTTCATATCGGACGCAATGGAGATTATCGAAGATTTACTGATCGGGCATTACCGTATCTTTCAGGATACGCAGCTGTACCGCTTCACTTCGGATGCGGTTCTTTTGGCACGCTTTCTCAAAGCGAAAAAAGGAGAGCGGGTCGCGGATTTTTGTTCGGGCAGCGGCGTTGTGGGACTGCACTTTTATGCCGAAAATACGGGGGTAGAGCATGTTACGCTCTTTGAAATGCAGCCCCGTCTCGCAGAAATGAGTGCGCGGACCGTGGCGCTCAACGGGCTCACGGAAAAATTTACCGTGGAAAACGTGCGCTTGCAGGAAATCGGTCCCGAGTATACGGAGGCTTTCTCACTCATCTTATGCAATCCGCCCTACGAGCGCGGCGGGTTCGCAAGCGCCGATGAGGAAAAGGCGCTTTGCCGGAAGGAGATCGCACTTTCGCTTGAAGAACTATGTGCGGCGGCGGCGCGGTGCTTAAAGTTCGGCGGCAGGTTTGCGCTCGTACACCGCGCGGACAGGGTCGCGGAGGTGCTGTACACGCTGCACGAGCATCGGCTGGAACCCAAGAGGCTGTGTCCTGTCTGCGGGAGGGCGGGGGATAAGCCCTATGCCGTACTTGTTGCGGCGGTCAAGGGCGGGAAACCCGGATGCGAGTTTCTGCCTGTGTCGGTCAATGAAAAACAGCTTCCGCGGGACAAGGAGGATATATGATCGCATTTGTCGCAACGCCCATCGGCAATCTGAAGGATATCACGTTGCGCGCGCTGGAAGCGCTGCGCGCGGCGGACGTTATTTTCTGCGAGGACACGCGTCATACCATAAAGCTTCTCAACGCATACGAGATCAAGAAACCCCTCTTCCCCTGTCATAAATTTAACGAACGGGAGGCGACGGAACGTATTATTTCGTTTTCGCGGGAGGGGAAGCTGGTGTGTATCGTCTCCGATGCGGGAATGCCCGTCATCTCCGATCCGGGCGGCTCGGTCTGTGCCGCACTGCGAGAGGCGGGGGAGACATACACCGTTATCCCCGGGGCAAACGCTGCGTTGTGCGCGCTCGTTCTTTCGGGCTTGCCTGCGGATCGGTTTACCTTCATCGGTTTTTTGCCCGATAAGACTTCTGCACGCCGCGCGGTCCTGGAGCGCTATGCCGCAGTCCGCGAGACCCTTCTCTTCCATTGTGCGCCGCAGGATGTGGACGCTTATCTTGCACTCATGCACGAGATTTTGGGCGAACGTCGCGCATGCGCCGTACGGGAAATTACCAAACTGCATGAGGAGAGCGTTTCTTTTATGCTCTCTCAGGGACTTCCGGGCGAGAAGCGCGGGGAATATGTGCTTGTCGTTGAAGGGGCGAAGGAGTCGGAGAATGCGCTCAATGCGCTCTCCGTGCGTGATCATGTTCTTACCTATATGCGGGAGGGTATGGATAAGAAAGAGGCGCTCAAGCGTGCCGCAAGGGACCGCGGGGTTCCGAAGAGCGCGCTGTACAAAGAGACGCTCGATCTCTGAACTGTGCGGAATGCGGAAGATCGGTGTCGTCCGGTGAGAAAAAAACGAAGAATATTTGTTGAATTTTTGAGAAAAGGGCTTGTCTTTCCCCTTGCGGGATAGTATAATAACAGTATGCTGGTCACTGCGATCCCACAACTTCAAAAATGGCGCGGCTTGCCTGTCGTCCGCTCGTTCTTCGGTTCGGGGTGGTATATTGCCTGCATTGTATTTTTAATGGCATGCTCGGAGCTTTTTTCACTTGAGCTGTTCGTCATCCCGGCCTATTTGGTTCTCGGATTTCTGTGCGTGCTGTTCTGTGACGATCTTCTCGGCATCGTGCCGATCGTCGCATCCGGTTATATGTTGTTCGCGGCAAAAAACAATCCGGGAAAATTTCCGATCACGGGATTGTTTGCGCAGAAATATGCTCAGGATGCGTTAATGATCTGCATCGGATTTGCCGCAGCGATTCTGCTCCTGCGATTGGTGAGCAAACTTTTGGAGCGCGGAAAAAAGCGGGGCGTCCCCCAATTGACACTCGGATATATCCTGCTCGGGTTGTCCTATCTGCTGGGCGGCGCTTTCACGAAAAATTATGACACGCGCACGGTATTTTTCGGGTTTGTTGAAATCGCTGCGTTAGGCTTTTTTTATTTCTTCTTTTATTTTACGGTGGATTGGGATAAAGTTCCCAAACACTACATGCCCATGCTGGTGACGATCCTCGGGATCGGTTTGTTTGCCGAAATACTCGGGATGTATACCAATCCGGGCGCGCCGACGCTGGATGGGGGAGGAAGCCGAGACAGTTTGTATACGGGCTGGGGGATCTGGAACTGCGTTGGCTGTATGATGGCAGTCTGCGTGCCCGCTCCCGTCTATTTTGCCGTGAAAAAGAAGAACGGCTGGCTGTATACGCTGCTTTCTGCCCTCTTCATGCTTGGGGTTTTGCTGACGCAGAGTCGCGGTTCCATGCTTGCCGGCGCGGTTGTCTACATGTGCGGCGTCGTCGTAACGCTCGTGATGTCGCGGAAAAAGGAGCGCATCCGGAATCTGTTGGTATATCTCGCGCTTTTGTTGGGCGGGATCATCCTGCTTGTCCGTTTCTGGGATAAGGTGAGCGGTCTGATTACGACGCTTCTGGAAATCGGGACAAGCGATTCCGGGCGTCTCGATCTATACTCGCAGGCATGGGGTGTGTTTCTGCGCAATCCGCTCTTTGGCGTGGGGTGGTATGATGTCCCCGGAATTCAATATGCGCAGGGCGGCATGTATCCGAACGGGCATCCCGTTTTGGAGAACTACTTTATTCCCGGGTTTGTGCACAACACTTTTTTGGAATTGCTTGCCATGGGCGGGGCGTTTGCCTTCTTCTCCTATCTCATTCACCGCACGCAGACGGTGATGCTGTTTTTCCGGAAGCCCACGACTGCCAAGACTGTTGCCGGAATTTGCATTCTTGCCATGCTGCTTGCAAGTATTGTCGATAATCATGTGTTCAATCTTGGTCCCGGCCTGTTGTATTCCATGCTGTTGGTATTTGTGGAAAAGGCGGACGAGTCCGATCCGGATCGTAAACTCATGAAGGTCGCGCGGGGCTGAGAAAAATCATCTCCCCGAGAACGCCGTTTGAACAGCGGACGAACGGAAAGCTTGCGGGCGGGGGGGGGGGGGGGGGGGTG
>JAGHIT010000087.1 GCA_017887095.1 Clostridia bacterium
CCTCAGCAGGTGAATGCGCGAGGGGCTATTTTGTGGGCGATATCCTCGCGCAGAGGGCGGCGCCCTGAAAGTCGTAAATTTTGTTTTTTACGGCTAAAAAAGAAAATTTACGAGAAGGTAATTTTTTATGTTATCCGATATCGAGATCGCGCAGCGCGCGAAGTTACAGCCTATTTCAGAAATTGCGGCATCCGCGGGACTTTCCGAGGATGAGATCGAGCAGTACGGTAGGTACAAGGCGAAGATCGCGCCCTCCGTCATGGCGCGAAATCGTGCGGACGGCAAGCTCATCCTTGTCACCGCCATCACGCCCACGCCCGCAGGCGAGGGCAAGACCACCACGACCATCGGGCTTGCCGACGGCATGAAGCGCATCGGAAAGTCGGTCGTCGTCGCGCTGCGCGAGCCTTCTTTAGGACCTGTGTTCGGCGTCAAGGGCGGCGCCGCGGGCGGCGGATACGCGCAGGTCGTCCCCATGGAGGAGATCAATCTGCATTTCACGGGCGATATGCACGCGATCGGCGCGGCGAACAACCTGCTCGCAGCTATGCTGGACAATCATATCTTCCAGGGCAACGCGCTGGGTATCGACAAAGACCGCATCACCTGGAAGCGGTGCGTGGATATGAACGATCGGCAGCTTCGCTTCATTCAGGACGGACTGGGCGGCGGCAAGAACGGCGTCCCGCGCAGGGACGGCTTCGATATCACCGTTGCGAGCGAGGTCATGGCGATCTTGTGTCTTGCCACGTCGCTTTCCGACTTAAAGGCGCGCCTTTCCCGCATCGTCGTCGGGTATAATACAGAGGGCGAGCCCGTCACGGCGGGCGATCTCAAGGCGGCGGGCGCGATGTGCGCACTCCTCAAGGACGCAATGAAACCCAATCTCGTGCAGACGCTTGAGGGCACGCCCGCGATCGTGCACGGCGGACCGTTCGCGAACATCGCGCACGGTTGCAACTCCGTCGTTGCGACGCGCACCGCGCTCAAACTGGGCGATTACGTCGTCACGGAAGCGGGGTTCGGCGCAGATCTGGGCGCGGAGAAATTCCTCGATATCAAGTGCCGCGTTGCGGGGCTGAAGCCTTCTGTCTGCGTGGTGGTCGCGACCGTCCGTGCGCTCAAGATGCACGGCGGCGTCGAAAAGTCCGACCTTGCCGCGGAGAATTTAGAGGCGCTTCAAAAGGGGCTTCCCAATCTGCTGCGCCACGTCGGCAACATGAAGAATGTCTACGGACTGCCCACGGTCGTCGCGCTCAACCGCTTCCCGACGGACACGGACGCGGAGATCGCATGCGTGCTGGAAGCGTGCCAAAAGCTGGGCGTCAATACCGTGCTGTCCACCGTCTGGGCAGAGGGCGGCAAGGGCGGAGAGGCTTTGGCGCGCGAGGTCGTGCGCCTGTGCGAGCAACGCAATCATTTTGACTACTGTTACGATGCCGCGCGTCCCATCAAGGAGAAGATCGATGCCATCGTCAGGCGTATCTACGGCGGCAGCAGCGTGCAATACACGCCGGAGGCAGAAGAGGAGGTCGCGCGTCTCACCGCACTCGGGTTTGACAAGATGCCCGTCTGTATGGCAAAGACGCAGTACTCCTTCTCGGACGATGCAAAACTTCTTGGCGCGCCCGAAGGGTTCACCGTTACCGTCAGGAACGTCAAGGTATCCGCGGGCGCAGGCTTTGTCGTCGTGCTGACGGGCAATATCCTCACGATGCCCGGGCTCCCGCCCGTTCCTGCCGCAGAGAAGATCGATGTGGACGAACACGGTAACATTACGGGACTCTTTTAATGGAACAAGAGCTGATCAGACGCGCGGTACCACCCCTGTTGGCGTGGTACCGCATTTCCAAACGCGACCTTCCGTGGCGGCATGACCGCACGCCCTATACGGCATTGGTCGCCGAACTCATGCTGCAGCAGACGCGCGTCGAGGCGGTGCGCGAGCGGTATGTGCAGTTCCTTGACCGCTTTCCCACGGCGCAATCGCTTGCCGCGGCGAGTGAGGACGAGGTCTTAAAGCTTTGGGAAGGGCTGGGATACTACTCCCGCGCCCGCAACCTGCACAGGGCAGCAAAGGCGATCGCGCAGAACGGCTTTCCGGCGACGTTTGAAGGCGTGCGCGCGCTTCCCGGCGTCGGGGACTATACGGCAGGCGCTGTCTGTTCTATTGCGCTCGGCATTCCCGCGCCCGCGGTGGACGGGAATGTGCTGCGCATCCTTAGCCGCCTGTATGCGGACGGGCGTTGCGTGGACGAGCCGTCGATCAGATCGGAGTACGCGGCGCTTTTTAAAGAGGTGTATCCCGCCGAGACGGCGGACTTCTGCGAGGCGCTCATGGAGCTGGGTGCGATCGTCTGCCTTCCGAACGGCGCGCCGTCCTGCGGGAAATGCCCTTGGCAAACGCTGTGTCTTGCGCACCAAAACGGAGAAGAGGAGCGCTATCCCGTGCGTGCGGAAAAGCGCGCGCGCAAGATCGTGGAGGCGACCGTCCTCGTGTTGCGCTGCAAGGACAGGTACGCCATCGAGCAGCGGCCTGAGGGCGGACTCCTGGCAAAGCTCTGGCAGTTCCCCTTTTTTGAAGGAGCCGCGCCCGACTATGGCGCACCGCTTGCCGAAAAGCGCGCCAAGCACGTCTTTACGCACGTCGAATGGCACATGACGGGCAAACTCATCGAGGTGGATGAGGAACTCCCCGCTTATATCTGGGCGACGGCGCAGGAGATCAGGGCGCGCTATGCCTTGCCGTCTGCGTTTCGTTCTTTTGTGGCATGGCTGAAATAATTTGGTCGCAAAACAGGGGGACGTGCCATGAAAATTTGTACCAAATAACCCAATATTTTCATATAACAATACGCCGCGGGCAGCCCTTTCGGACTGCCCGCGGCGCGTTTCGATATCCCAAAAAGCGTCAGAGTTCTTTGAACATCTGCCAATATTGCATGGGGGTATAGCCGAACGAGCGATACAACCCGATCGCGCGTTCGTTGTCGGGCACGACTTCAAGGCGCAGCCGTTTTGCACCCAGTGTTTCGGCATAGGAGAGCAGCTCCTTGCCAAGTCCCTTGCCGCGAAATGCGGGGCGCAGGTAGACCTCGTCCACCCACAGGCAGATACCGCCTGCCTCGCGTGAATAAGATTTTGCGAGCAAAGCAAACCCAGCGGGCGTGTCGCCGTCGAGCAACATGAGACCCAGTAGCAGTTCGCCGCGCAGGATCTCGTCAAAGGCGCGCGCGTGGTTTTCGCTCGGAATGTCATGAGAGACGGCAGGGGAAGCATAGAATTCTTCGGACATTTCGTAGAACAGCGCCCTGTCCGCGGGCGTCATAGTGCGTATCATGATCTCATCATAGCAGAAGGCAGGGCGGCTGTCAAGAGAAATGCGTCATTGCATCGCTCAATGCGCGCGGAAAACTGTTCGATTGTTAACAAAGTAAAAGGTTTGTACAATTTTGTTGACAAATGCCGAAAGACGGAGTAAAATGTTATCACAAATATATCACAAACGGAGGCAATTATGAGTGTGTTGATCTTCGATTCCAACGGAGAACTCTGGCACAGCCGTGCCGAAGAGCTGGGACTCGATTATATCTCCATGCCTTACTATATCGGGGGTCAGGAGTATTTTTATGACCTCGGCAAAGAAACGGATTTCAGAAAGTTTTATGACGCGGTGCGCGGTGGGGAGATCCCCAAGACGCAGGCGCTCAATCCGGAGGATTACAAGCGCATTCTGACCCCTTATTTTGAAAAGGGCGAGGACGTGCTGTATGTTTCTTTCTCGCATCAGCTCAGCGGAACGTTTCAGTCCTTAAACCTTGCATTGCAGGAGCTGAAGGAGCAGTTTCCGGAGAGGACGTGTACGGTCTTTGATACCAAAAACATCTCGCTCGGCGCGGGCATTCAAGCGGAGGAAGCGGCAAAGCGCAAGCAGGCGGGCGCGACGGATCAGGAGATCCTTGCTTTTTTGGAGGAGTTCTCCAAAAAGATCCACGTCTACTTTACGGTGGACGATCTCATGCACTTAAAGCGCGGCGGCAGATGTTCCGGTTTAGCGGCAATTGCGGGTACGATTCTCGGGCTTAAACCTATGCTTACGGTGGATGCGGAGGGCAAGCTCTCCGTCATCGGCAAGATCTCGGGCAGGAAGAAGGCGATCCGCACGCTCGCAGACAGAGTCATCACCGAATTGACCGATCCCGACTGCGCGGTATATATTGTCGACGCCGACTGTCCCGAAGAGGGGGATAAGCTGCGCGACCTCATTTTGGAGAAGCGTCCCGAAGCCAGGATCGTTCGCCAGATCGTCGGCCCCGTCATCGGTTCGCACTGCGGTCCCGGCACGTTGGGCGTCATCTTCGTCGGCGATGCGCGTAATTGAATTTGAATCTGACATTTGATACGGCGCCCGCCGCGCGAAAACCGCGCGGCGGGCGCCGTTCTATGCGTAAAACTACATAAAAGGACGCACTTTTGCGCGGGGCAAGCAAGGCTGCGTCGGTTCGCGGATTGACAAACTCCCTTTGGAATGGTATAATGCAGATATTATGGCGAACAGAGGAAAATTTATCGTATTCGAGGGCACGGACGGCAGCGGAAAGTCCACGCAGATGAAGATGGCGGGCAAGTTCCTGCAGGGCAGGGGGATCAGTTGCATCCTCACGCACGAGCCAACCGATTCCCCATTCGGGGCGCTGCTTCGCTCCTGTCTTACGGGGCGCATCGATACGGACGAGCGCGCGATCGCGGCGCTCTTCGCTGCGGACAGGCTCGATCATATCTCTAACCGCGTCAATGGCATCGTCAAACATCTGGAGGAGGGCGTCACGGTATTGTGCGATCGGTTTTACCTCTCCTCGTTTGCTTACAACGGCGGGTTTGTCCCCCTGGAGTGGGTCATTCAGCTCAACACCCCCGCCATGCAGCTCTTGCGCCCCGATCTCACCGTTTTTCTCGATCTCCCGCCCGAGGAGAGCATGCGCAGGGTTGCCCGCCGCGGCGAGACGGAGCGCTACGAGACGGCGGACAAGCAGAAAAAGATCCGCGAAAACTACTACAAACTGTTTGAACGGTTCGGTGCGCAGGAACATCTCGTCATCGTCAGAAGCGAGGCGGAAAAGGAGCGCACGCAGGCGAACGTGAGAAAGGCGGTATGGTCGCTGTTCGGAGGCAGAAATGACGGATAAACTCATTATCGGAGAGGTCTTAAAGCCGCAGGGCATTCGTGGCGAACTTAAAGTAAAACCGTTCACGGATGAGGCGGAGGATTTTCATAACTTTTCGCGCGTCTTTCTGGACAATACGGAGTATAAAGTCATCTCCGTGCGCACGGGCGCGGGGCTGGTCTTTCTGGGACTCAAGGGCGTTGCCGACCGCAACGCCGCAGAACTCTTACGCGGCAAGCAGATCGTCGTTCCGCGCGCGGAGGCGCCCGCGCCGGAGGAGGGCAGATACTATGTTGCCGACCTTTTAGGGTGCGCCGTCGTCACCGAGGAGGGCGAGACGCTGGGAATGCTCACCGACGTCAGGCAGGCGGCAACCGACATCTACACCCTTCACGACGGCGCGCGCGAGGTCATGTTCCCCGTCGCGGACGGCGTCGTCACGGCGGTGGACATCAAAGCGGGCAAAATCGTCGTCAATAAAAAACGCTATCTCGAGGTGGCAGTACTGTGAAGATCACCATTCTCACCCTCTTTCCCGAAATGTTCACGGCGCTCTCTGCGAGCATTTTAGGCAGGGCGCAGAAGGAGGGTAAGCTGGAACTCACCATCGTCAATATCCGCGACTACACCGAGGATAAGCACTTAAAGTGCGACGACTATCCCTTTGGCGGCGGCGCGGGCATGGTCATGATGGCGCAGCCCGTCGGCAGCGCGATCGAGGCGGTCGACCCCGATCACACGGCGCGCAGGATCTACCTCTCGCCCAAGGGCGCGACGTTCACGCAGCAGAAGGTATTCGAGCTGGTGGGGCAGGAGCATCTCGTCCTTCTGTGCGGACACTATGAAGGCGTCGATCAGCGCGCCATCGACCTGTTTATCGACGAGGAAGTCTCCATCGGCGATTATGTCTTAACGGGCGGGGAGCTGCCCGCGATGGTCGTCGTGGACTGCGTCGCGCGCTATGTGGACGGCGTACTTTCGCCCGAGTCGCTGGTGCAGGAGAGCTTCTCGGAAAACCTTCTGGAGTATCCTCAGTACACCCGACCCGTCGAGTACCGCGGTCTGCGCGTGCCGGATGTTCTGAGAAGCGGCAACCATGCCGAGATCGACAAATGGCGCAGGGAACAGTCTGTCGCCGTCACCAAAAAGCAAAGACCCGATCTTTTGGAAGGAAAATCGTGAAAAACATTCAATGGTTGATTACGATTTATTGCAACCCCTAGCGAAACCCTTATAAATAAAGACTTTTCTTCGTTTTGAATTTTGCACGTTTTTGATAAAAAGGTTGCTAAAAATTATTTGTCTGAAATAGAACTTCAAAGATTAAATTTATTAGTATCTCAATTTTTAGATTTTGCAGAATTACAAGCATTAGAACAAAGAAGTATGAAAATGGAAGATTGGGTACAAGAATTGGATAATCAAATATTAATGAACAGAAGAAAAATATTAGAAGGTAATGGAAAAATATCACATGAAGAAGCAATAGCCAAAGCAGAAAAAGAATTTAATATATATCGTGAAAGAGAGATGAAAGAATTACAAAGTGATTTTGATTTGATGTTAAAAGAATTGATAGAAAATAATAATTAAGACAAATAGTAAGTTTGTAGAGATGATAGGAATATTTATGAATAAAAAATTAGTGAAAGAATTTTTAATAATAACATTTGTTATAATGCTAATATTTTGGGGTGGCTGTGTTTTAATTAGTCAAATATTTAATTTGACGATAAATAATATTTTTTTAAGAATTATGCACATGATCGGTGGATTTTCTCCAACTATTGCCTCTTATATATCTTTAAAAAGAAATGATAAAGTTAAGAATTTCAAAGAATGGTTAAAGAAGATATTTGATATAAAGCATAACATTTGGACTTATGTTGTAGTAATTCTATTTGTATCGATTTATTATGTTTTAGGATGTGCAATAAATGGATTTGAATTTGGTACTCCTATATTTATGCTTATAGTAATCTTACCAATGATGTTATTTTATGGTGGCAATGAAGAAGTGGGATGGAGAATGATTTTACAACCTGAATTAGAAAATAGATATGGATTTAATGTAGCAACAATTTTTACAGCTATTATCTGGTGGCTATGGCATTTACCAATATTTTTTATAAAAGGAACTGCGAATGCAAATATGAATTATTTTCTTTTTGGAATAATGTGTTTAACCTTATGTTATGCTTTGGCAACAATAAGAAAAGTGTCAAAAGGCGTCTTTCCTTGCATATTAACACATTGTTTAATAAATGGACTATCTTCAATATTTGTATTTAATTATAGTTGGTTAAGTTGCTGGATAAGTTTAATTGTAACAATAATAGTATCAATGCTAATTTTAAATATAAATAAAAGATATATAAGGTAATTATAAATTACAATTTATAGAAAAGGAAGTGAAAAATATGGATATGTATCAAAAAAGAAAAATGAGACAAGAAAAAAGGAATAGCGAAAGTAACCAAGAAAGTTTTCCTAAAGTCTCCATTTCATGGTTGATTACGATTTATTGCAACCCCTAGCGAAACCCTTATAAATAAAGACTTTTCTTCGTTTTGAATTTTGCACGTTTTTGATAAAAAAAGCCTAAAATCATTCAAAATAGATAAAAATATAGCAAATTTAATGATATTTATGATGGGAATTAGAATGGTGATTACGTCATTGCAACCCCATAAAAAATTGTCCTTGCAACA
>JAGHIT010000088.1 GCA_017887095.1 Clostridia bacterium
ATTGTGTATTCCTTTTCTGACTGGCAGGTCAGTTCTTATTTTACACAATCGGAGTCTTTTTTTCAAGACTCATCGGTAAACCTCTTTTCAACCACGCGACTATCGCGTGGTTTTCGTTATACAATAAGAGGCAAGTTTCCTTGCCTCTTATTTTATTTTTGTGCCTTGTAATAGAAGTGATTGCCGAGAAATACAGAACCCAAAAAAAGAATTGCCATCCACCAGTCTCCATAAACTGATACATCATTGATTAATCCATATAGTGCCATGCCACCTACTACAATAAAAGGTAACAAAATGAAGAACGCAGATAAAATCGCATACAATTTTCGTCTGTTTTTGGGGATCGGACCTAACACCAGTTCGGGGTGCGCCTTTAGTTTTTCGAATATGGTTTCCAGCAACTCTTCCAGGGAAAAGCCGTCCTCATACTTGCAGTAGACTACGCGCTGATCAAAGGTTTTCGCTATCTTATCTGTATTCTTTACCATGGGATATGACACGTAGAAATACCCCGCCTCCGAAAAACAAATATTGGTTGCAAGGTTGTAATACTTGAATATGATCTCGCAATCATTTCCAAATTTGCGAATATGAAAGAAAAACTCGATATCATAAAACTCGTGCTTGGACAACAGCTGCGTCACTTTGCCTTCCGCATATAAATTGAGAACTTTGTCCAAATTGGAATATGCACTCTCCGGCTTGGAAGTCAAATATTTTATGAGTTTTCTCTTTCCCACTGCATCCCTCCAAAATCGGTTTTTAATCCTGATAGCCAACAATAGCTCTGATTATTTTTTCTATCACCAAAGATAAGACAACAACGCCTAACATCATGACCGCTCCCGGCAATGAACCAGCGATAAAAAATGCCCCAACCAACGACATCATTCCAGCCGCCAAGTAATAAGAAGCTATTCCGATCACTGTATCGATTGCTGTATCGATCCACATATCGGCATCAGCAAAATCAAACCCATTATCGACCAAGTTAAAAAATACATTTATAGCTGCCGTTATACCAACCGTTTTTCCAAACGAGCCAATCAAAGCCTTAGCGTCGGCTTTTGCATTGCCTGTTACAAGCTTTTTGAAAATCGCATCTGCTGCAATGCCAAAGTTTGCAAATTTAGAACTCGATCTAATAACAATGTTCCATGAATTTGCTGCAATTGGTAAATTGTAATACATTCGGGTTGCCCAAGCAAACCTTGTAAAAATACCTTTTGCTCGTATATACTTCAGTGCAGATCTTATTTCGGATTGAGAGCCCACGATTGTCTGCAAAATATCTAACACATAAGAAAACCATGAAGTATCCGTTGTATTCCCATTGCCGTCCGCATTACCTGCAGTCAACGATGAACAGGGCACAAGCCCCATCTCTGAAGCTGCATATACATGCTTGACCATGACGGGATTTGCAAATGAATACACATAAAGATTCAAACCATTGATTGTCCCAGGATCCAGACTCTCCAAACGATCCGGCGAGATGAATCTCCCGATTTCGGGATCATAATAGCGGCTGTTCAGGTAGTAGAGACCGGTCTCCGCATCGTAGTAGTACCCGCGGTAACGGAACGGGTTGATATTCAGGATTTCCGAGCCGACCTGCGACAGAAGATTACCCCAAGCGTCATATTCGTACAGCCCGAGCAGGTTCCAGCAGGAATCATAGATGCCGATGATATCGCCCTGCAGGTTCTTGCGGTAGAAGTACTTCTGTCCGTTGTACTCAAATCCGGCTACGCCAGAGTCATCATAGTAATAATGAATGACCGTGTCGCCGCGCTTTTCCGCAAGGATCAGATTGCCCTTGACAAAGTACTCCGTCGTCCCCTTCTTGACTCGGATGCCTGCATCGTTGTAGGCAAACGTAAGATTGCCGTACTTGGTCAGATTGCCGCTGCTCCAGGTAAGCAAACTGTCGCGGTAGGTCGTGGGATAGCCCGCGCTATTGTAAACGATGCACGCCCCGTCGTAGAAAGTCAGCCGATCGCACCACGTCCCGCCTGCATACTGATAGCTGTGCGTTGCCTTGATCGCGCCGAGCGCTCCCGTCGTATAGGCATACTCTTTTTTGCTCGTCAGGTTGCCTGCGCTGTCGTAGTGATATTCTACTGTCTTTTTGCCTGCAATATTCTCCCGCGTCAGGCGGCCAAGTCCGTCATATTCGTAGGAGGCAACCGCACCGGCGTTATCCTCGATCGCGGTGATATTCCCGCTCGCATCATAGGTATAGGACAGGCGTTGGACATTGCTGCCCACCGTGAAATTCAGGTTTTTGACCAGCTGCGACGTATACGTACCGTCAGCACGGTTGGGCGCATATGTATAGCTCTGCAGTGCAGACACATTCTTACAGGTATACCGCTTGGACTTCAGGCGCTTTAAGTCATCCCGCGTGTACGTCACCGTTCCCAAGGGCGTTGTGAAACTCGACAGCTCGTCGCCAAGGCTGTTTGCATAGCCGCAGGAATAGGAGTAGCTCTTGCCATTCACCGTGTACGTGCTCGTCGTCGGGCGATAGTAGGTATCGTACGTGCAGCTCGTTTTGACGCGCGTCGAAGTGCCCTTCTTCTCCGTGTACTCCGTCACCTGGTTATGCTCATTGTATGTATAATTATAACTGATGCCTAGCTCGTTGTCAATATGCTGCATTAAATTTCCTGCAAACCAATTACACCACAAAAATACCCCCGAGCAGAAACTCTGCCCGGGGGGATATTTAATATCTCTTTTTATCGTTTTCTTTTGATACCTTTATTAACCTGGTCTTCTTTTACGATAATAGCACGTCCATTGACTTTTTCAGAACAAACTTTAATATAATTCATGATTATACCGATCTGTCGATCGCTAAATCTTGATACATTAATTTTCCTTTTCCTTCCTCCTTCATACTCAAATAAGATTCCCGAAAATATCATTGGGGTAGGCCTTCCAAACGCCAAACCAATACCCGCAAAATATTGTATAGCACATAAATTCTGATATTCAATCTTAACTGCCTTTTGATATGTCCTAAACGGATCACGATCCGCTGCAAGAAAAAGATGTTCTGGCATTAATTGTATCTTATAGACAATTATCTCTCTTATCTGTAAGATAAGCATAATGATTACAAGTATAGTAACTGGAATCATGAAAATATACTTTACGTTATCCGCTCTTTGGTCAACACTCATTTCAAAGAACTCAACGCAGATCACGACGCTTCCTGCAAGCATCCCAATCCAAAACATAAAGATCACAACAATACCGAATAAATATAGTCCACCTCGAGGGCGAAACTCAATCTCTGGTTCCATTACTAACTCCTTCATGCCCATCCGAAAAAGACAAGCCAAAATTAAAATTTAAAATAACATTTTAATAATGGGGACCAAAATTCCCGCCAAAGATTGTAATAAAGCCCCTGCAAAAAATCCTACATTCATACTAGAAATGACCAAGTAGCCTGCTTCTTTTAACAATGTTTTTGCAGACATTTTAAACCCATAACGTATCGTCTTTGTAAAGCCTGCTTTAAATACTTGCTGCCAACTATGACTTCCGCTTGTAATACCTGGTATTTTTAGAGAAGCTGATAATCCGGCCGCTAAACAATTAATCCCTAACGAAATACCTGTCTCAAGCAACACCTCTTCCCACGTCAACTCAGTGCTACCAGTAGACTTTCCTATTGCAAGTCCAAAGAAAGTCCCTAACGTTCCACCTATAACAGAACCTAAATAAGCGCCAGCCCCGGGAATTAATGAAAAAGCCCCACCGATGGCTCCGCCAAGAGCGTTTCCCAAATATGTTTCCCAAGAAGACAACTGCCATTCTCCTGTTAGGGCTGCATGAATCATATCCCCAACAAATGTACCTACCAAACCTATGCCGGCACCAATCGTTGCAGCAACCCCTATCGCCGCTAAAAAGGACAGAGTAATTACAAAATGTCCCGAAGGATCAACATAATTAATGGGATTATTTATGCAATACGCATATATATTTAATCTATTTATGCTTTCTGGTTGTAGATATTCAAAATCATCCGGCGAGATAAATCTGCCGATTTCGGGATCATAATAGCGGCTGTTCAGGTAGTAGAGTCCGGTCTCCGCATCGTAGTAGTACCCGCGGTAGCGGAACGGATTGATATTCAGGATTTCCGAGCCGGTTTGCGAAAGAAGATTGCCCCAGGCGTCGTATTCGTACAGCCCGAGCTAATTCCAGCAGGAATCGTAAATTCCGATGATATCCCCCTGCAGGTTCTTGCGGTAGAAATATTTCTGCCCGTTATATTCATAATTATAACTGATGCCTAGCTCGTTGTCAATATGTTGCGTTAAATTTCCTGCAACTGCTTGACATCACAAAAATACGCCCGAGCAGAAACTCTGCTCAGGGGATTTAGTAATCATTTGTCAATATTCGCAAAATGAATTAACCAATAAACAGGAACATTAAAGGATAAGAGTGCCACAATTAAGGCAAGAATATTTTGATACTGCTCAAGAAATAGGCTTTGATGGTACAACATAATCAAATAAAAAATTAACCTCATGAGCGCAGCCACTGCTACAAAAACAATAATACATAATAATGGCACTTTGGCACTTATTCCTTTAAATTCAAAATGAGATTTATCGCTATACAGCAGATATAAACAAACAATACCTCCAATTACAGGAATCAATAACCACCATTTCAAACGAATTCTTCTTTTCCTTAAAGATTCTGCTCGTCGTTCTCGTGTTGTAGCAATTTCCTGTTCCGAAACTATTTTTCTACCATAGGCTTTCTGCGCATTAATTACATCACTTTGCTCATCACAAGTAAAAGTTCTTTGACAATTGGGACAATAATATGATCGGCCGACCACTAATATATCACCATGAGGTTTATAAGTAATCCCTATGGAACAATAAGATTTATGATCGGGGTCATTCTTTGTCACGACTCTTTCTGTTCGCTTCCTATCTAACGGATGACCACAGCAATAACAATACCGCTTTTTAAAATACATTGCAATGTCATCATTTTCATATACTTTATGCACTTTACCCTCCAAATAGATCCTGAATTATTTTACCAAAGTCAATAGAAATTTCAAATCCGAACCAGCCTGGTGGATCCAATTTTATTCTTAATTTCCCATTTTCTAATCCAATAATAAATCCAACACCAATGAGTGAAACGGATGCATCTACATATTTCCCGTCATAGCCAACAGTGCACACGTTAATATCCGCAAAAACACCAAATTGGGCATCTTCAGAATTATATCCAGCAAAAGCCGAAACATTGGCTATCGAAACATATATTGAATGGTATTCCTCCTTATCAAAATATAAAGCTCCTTTGTACAGAGAAAAGCTCCAATCGAATAACGCTGCTTTTTTATTTGAAAAAATTAGAACACCTGGTACCCCCGTATCAAACCATTGATTGGCCCAATGTATATTTGTAAACATTTCAGGAGAAATTAAACTATAATCAAAATATCCGCTTTCAATGGCCAAAAATTTATGACGATATATGGCCTTAAATTTGCAATTTACCGGATTGATCAAACAATAAGTATAAAGATTGAGCCCGTTATTGTATGTTGGTTCAAGATTATCCATACTATCCGGCGAGATAAATCTTCCGATTTCGGGATCGTAGTAGCGGCTGTTCAGGTAGTAGAGTCCGGTTTCCGCATCGTAGTAGTACCCACGATAGCGGAACGGGTTGATATTCAGGATCTCCGAGCCGACCTGCGACAGAAGGTTGCCCCACGCATCGTATTCGTACAGCCCGAGCAGGTTCCAGCAGGAATCATAGATGCCGATGATATCGCCCTGCA
>JAGHIT010000089.1 GCA_017887095.1 Clostridia bacterium
ACTTTTTCCGGCGAATACGCCGTGCAGTCCTTCCAGCCCGCCTATGTACAGGCGTACAAAAAGCTCTGCCCCGAAATCGCCTGCGGCATTTTAGGCTCGGGCGAAGCAATGAAAAAGTCCGACTTCGACGGCTCGCCCGTGTGGCGCATCAAGGCGTTTGCGGTCAGGAATATGAGCCTCCGCTGGGCAGAAAAGCTGGACTTTTTAAGCTACCGCGCCGAGGACTACCCCTCGCCCGCTTTGACGGCGTTCCCCAAGACAAAGCTTGCCTGGACGGTGCGCTCGCAGGAGGAAGCGGAACGCCTCAGGCCGTACGTCGATAATATCATCTTCGAGAATTTCCTTGCATAATGCATTGCGCCGATTGCACCCATTCGCCACGCGAAAGGCGCAGAGACCGACAAATGATTGACAAACGCCCGCAATGGGCGTATAATTTCTGTTACGCAATCTATGCGCGCAGAGGAACAGAATGCTTACACTCGATAAAATCAAACATGCACAGAGCGTCCTCAAGGAGGCGCTCTATGAAACGGACATCAAGCGCACCGGCAATCTCACCGACCGCTGCGAGCTGTACGTCAAGGCGGAAAACCTGCAAAAGACGGGTTCCTTCAAGATCAGGGGCGCGTACTATAAGATCTCGCAGCTCTCGCCCGAGGAAAAGGCGCGGGGCGTCATCGCCTGCTCGGCGGGCAACCACGCGCAGGGCGTCGCGCTCGCGGCGCAGAAGAACGGCATCAGGGCGCTCATCTGCCTGCCCGACGGTGCACCCATCTCCAAAGTCGAGGCGACGCGCAGCTACGGTGCGGACATCTGCCTGGTACACGGCGTGTATGACGACGCCTACCGGAAGTCGGTCGAACTGCAAAAGGAGTTCGGCTACACCTTCATCCACCCCTTTGACGACGAGGACGTCATCGCGGGGCAGGCGACCATCGGCATGGAGATCTTGTCCCAGCTCAAAGACGTGGACGCGGTCGTCGTGCCCATCGGCGGCGGCGGGCTCATTGCGGGCGTCGCGTTTGCGATCAAGCACCTTGCGCCCCATGTGCAGGTATACGGCGTCCAGGCAGCAGGCGCACCCGGCATGGCTGTCTCCCTGCGGGACGGCAAGATCGAATGTCTTGACTCCGTCTCGACGATCGCGGACGGCATTGCCGTCAAACAGCCGGGCGAACACACCTTCCAATACTGCAAGGAGTACGTCGACGGTGTTGTCACCGTCACCGAGGACGAGATCTGCACCGCCATCCTCGCGCTCATCGAAAAGGAGAAGCTGGTCGCCGAAGGCGCGGGCGCAACGCCCGTTGCCGCCGTCATGGCGGGAAAGCTCCCCCAGCTGGACGGCAAGAAGGTGTGCTGCCTTGTCTCGGGCGGCAATATCGACGTCACCATTTTGAGCCGCGTCATCACGCGCGGTCTTGTGACGAGCGGCAGACAGTGCACGCTGAACATCGAGCTGTTAGACAAGCCCGGGCAGCTCGTCGCCGTATCTCAAATTATCGCAAAATGCGGCGCGAACGTCGTCGGCGTCCATCATGAACACGCCAACGCGGGCAGTGAAGTCATCGGCTGTTATCTGCGCATCGATATGGAGACGCGCGACTTTGCACAGATCAATGAGATCAGACAGGCGCTGACAGAAGCCGGTTTCAAGCTCTGCGAGACGCTCTGATCAGGAGGTATCATATGCAAACCGTACACACCCCTCTCGCCCCTGCCGCCATCGGACCCTACTCCCAGGCGGTCAAGGTCAACGGAATGGTCTTTACGTCCGGACAGATCGCGCTCGATCCCGAGACGGGCGCCGTCGTCGAAGGCGGCATCAAGGAGCAGACGACGCGCATCTGCGAAAGCCTCAAAGCCGTGCTCACGGCAGCGGGAAGCTCGTTGGAAAAAGTCGTCAAGACGACCTGCTTTTTAGCCGATATGGCGGACTTTGCGGCATTCAACGAAGTCTACGGCGGCTACTTCACGGGCAAGCCCGCCAGAAGCTGCGTTGCCGTCAAGACGCTCCCCAAGAACGTGCTTGCGGAAATCGAGGTCATCGCCCTGTGCGACTAAGCACTCTTGTATCACAAAACATCCCCGCCATGGTTTTCAGCCACGGCGGGGACGTTTTTTATGAGAATGTTACCGATAGAATTTCCAGGCTTTCCGAATCGACGCAGAGCGTCGCTCCGTCCGCATAACAGAACAGAAAATGTCCGCTCCCGGGGCCGTCAAGCCTCCTCCCGCCGTCCTCGATGCGCCGCGCCGACGCAATTTTTTCTTTGCATACGTTGAGCACGTCCTCCGCCTTCCATTTTTTGGCAAGCTTTCGTGCCAGCCGCGGCGCCATATGCAGCGCGTCCGCATGCTGCAAGATCTGACCTCGCAGCCGCTCCGTCTCCCGAGCGGCGAGCGTGCGCACAAGCTCCTTTGCCTGCTCCAGCTGCGCATACGGCACAAACAACTTTTCATTTTCCAGCCGCAGCCCGAGCGAAGAGCGGAACCCGTTGCCCGAAGGCATCGCAACGCAGGGAATATTCTCCTCTTCAAAGATCTCCTTAAGCACCGCGCAGTCCGACGCAGTTCGCTCCAACAGCAGACAGAAATCCTCCTCCCGTACTTCACGGAAGACCTTCGCGCCGCATGCGGGACAACGCGGAAAATCGGTGACGATATGGCAGTTTTCACAGTATTTCATGGCACAATCCCCCACATTTTGATACCGTCATAATAACACACAGTCGTCCCGCTTACAAGAGAGTGCGGGAAAATCCCCTTCAAAAAACCGCACAATGCCGTCAATACAGCTGCGCCCGCGCGAAGTTTTCGCGCGGGCGCAGGAATTTTATCGTCAAATCAAATGCCAGATGAGTTTTGCGTAGTCGGTAACCGAACGATCCGCAGAGAACTTACCCACGTTCGCAAGATTGACGAGACACTTCATGAAGTATTCGTCCGAGCCGTAGTCCCGAAGCAGCTGCTCCTTGACGCGCACATACTCGGCAAAGTCGTAGAGAACGAGGTATCTGTCCGGCTCATAACCGCCGACCATGCTCTCATGCAGCTTTTTCAGCATGCCGGCCTCGTCGCGGAAGGTGCCGTCGATGAGCGTCTCCAGCGCGCGCTTGAGGCGAGGATCGCCCTCCACCTGCTCGCGAGGACAATAGAACTTCTTGACCGCCGCGACCTCTTCCACCGTCGCGCCGAAGATGTAGTTATTCTCCCTGCCTGCTTCCTCGCAGATCTCCACGTTCGCGCCGTCCATCGTCCCGAGCGTCACGGTGCCGTTGAGCATGAACTTCATGTTGCCCGTACCCGATGCCTCCATGCCCGCCATCGAGATCTGCTCGGAGATGTCCGCCGCGCAGACGATCTTCTCCGCATAGGAGACGTTATAGTTCTGCATGAACACGACCTTCATCTTGTCGTGGACGTCGGGGTCGTTGTTGACGAGGTTGGCGATCTCGTTGATGAACTTGATGATCGCCTTCGCCATATAGTAGCCGGGCGCCGCCTTTGCTCCGAACAGGAACGCCGTGGGCGGGAAGTCGGTGATCGAGCCGTCTTTGATGCCGAAATAGAAGTAAAGCACGCTCAGCGCGTTGAGCATCTGACGCTTGTACTCGTGCAGACGCTTGACCTGCACGTCAAAGATGAAGTCGGGAGAGACCTCCACGCCCTCGTGCGTGCGGATATAGGCGGCGAGCTTCTCCTTGTTTTCGTGCTTGATGCGCTTGAAGTCGGACAAGATCTCGGAAAGGCAGGGCGTGAGTTTTTTGAGCTCGGAAAGCTCAGTATGCCAGCCCGTGCCGATCTTCCCGTCGATGACGCGCGCAAGCTCGGGGTTATTGAGGAGCAGCCAGCGGCGGGGCGTGATGCCGTTGGTGATATTGACGAACTTCTCGGGGAAGCGTTCATACCAGTTTTTGAAGGTCTGCGTCTTTAAGATGTTGGTATGGATCTCCGCGACGCCGTTGACATGCGAAGAGACGAAGATCGCGAGGTTCGCCATGTGGATAACGTTGTCGCGCACGATGTAAAACACATTCGTATCCAGTCCGTCCGCTTCCAGCTTTCTCTGGCAGTTCAGGATCTGCTCATAGACGCCGGGCAGAAGATCGGAGAGCGCCAAGGCGTCCCACTTCTCCAGCGCCTCCGCCATGATGGTATGGTTGGTGAAGTTGAAGCATGCGGCGCAAACCTCGAACGCCTCGTCAAAGGTGAGTCCCTCCGTCTGCAGGATGCGCAGAAGTTCGGGGATGGCGATGACGGGGTGAGTGTCGTTGAGCTGGAAGCACCATTTTTCGGGCAGCTCTTTCAAGGACTTGCCCGTCGCCTTGAATTTTCTGACGATGTCCTGCAGCGATGCACTGACCATGAAGTACTGCTGGCGAAGACGCAGGATCTTGCCGACCATCGTGTTGTCGTTGGGATAGAGCACGTCGGTGATCTTGGTCGCGTTGAAGTTTTCCGTCGCCTTGACTTCGCCCTTCATCTCGTTGAAGGAGGCAAAGTCGAACGCCTGCACAGGCTCGCTCTGCCAAAGGCGCAGCGTGTTGACGACGCCGTTCTTGTAGCCGAAGATAGGCATGTCATAGGGAACCGCCTTGACCGTCTGATCGGCAAATCTCACGAGCACCGCGTCGCGCTCGATGCGTACGCTCCAGGGATCCCCCCACTTGAGCCAGTCGTCCCCTTCCTCGTGCTGATAGCCGTCCACAAACGTCTGGCGGAACAGCCCGTAGCGGTAGCGGATGCCGTAGCCGTCTAAGGCAATGTTTTTGGAAGCCGCGCTCTCCAGATAGCACGCCGCGAGCCTGCCCAGACCCCCGTTGCCGAGCGCCGCGTCCTCGACCTCTTCAAACTGTTTGAGGTCCTCGCCCACAGAAGCGAGCGCCTCGTTCACGCCGTCCAGAATACCGAGATTCAATAAATTGGAATAGATGGCGCGCCCCATGAGGAACTCCGCCGAAAAATAGCCGCAGCGGCGGCGTTCGGAAGTCTTTTCGCGGTTCCAGTCCTCGAACACTTCCTCCATCACCGCGCGGGAAACAGCATTGTAAAGCTCAAACTTGCCCGCAGACTTGATGTCGCAGGCGTACTCCGCATGGAGTACGCGCTCCACGTCGGCAAGAAAATTCTTCTGATCGAAATGCATGATAATTTCAACCTCGTAACGTAAATAAATTTGTTCGTTCGCCGATTTTCTATTCTAACACAAGGAAATGGCAATGTCAAACGCTTTTCCCAATCAATTCCTCTGTATGCGCACGCGAAAAAATTGAAAAAATCAACGACAATTTTTTACATTTTCATAAATTCTATTGAAAAAAATTTGCGTCCGTGATATAATCGATTTATGTCATTTTGTTTTTTGCCCGTTTTCAACAATGAGGCAGAGGAACTTGCATCAAGATAAGGAGGATTGTTATGAAAGAATGCGAAGGCGCGTGCGGAACGCCCGAACAGCTGGAGAGGCTTCAAGCTGTCATCGAAGAATCCCGCACGACCCCCGGGTGTCTGATGCACATCCTGCAAGAGGCACAGGGCATTTACGGCTATCTCCCTCTCCCCGTTCAAAAGACGATCGCGGAGGGTCTGGGGATCTCGCTTGCGGAGGTGTACGGCGTCGTCACCTTTTACTCCCAGTTTTCGCTGCAGCCTAAGGGAAAATACCGCGTGAGCATTTGCCTCGGCACGGCATGTTATGTCAAAGGATCGGACAAGATCCTGGCAGAAGTGGAAAAAGAGCTGGGCATCAAGTGCGGCGAATGTACGGCGGACGGGATGTTTTCCATTGACAGCTGCCGCTGCGTAGGCGCGTGCGGACTTGCGCCTGTCATGATGATCAATGAGGACGTTCACGGCAAACTTACGCCGGAGATGGTCAAGGGCATCCTTGACGGGTACAAAAAGGAGGCACAGGCATGACCATCAAAGAACTTGACGCCATCCGTCAGAAGAAAAAGGCGCTCATCGACGTCAGGCGCGTCGTGCGCGAACAGGGCGAAAAACTCGCTAAGCAGACGGGCTACAGAAAACAGGTCCTCGTCTGCGGCGGTACGGGCTGTACGTCCTCCCACTCGATGAAGGTCATCGCACAGCTCGAGCAGTCCCTTCAGGAGCTGGGCATTACCGATGTACTCGTCGTCAAGACGGGCTGCTTCGGTCTGTGCGCGCTCGGTCCCATCATGATCGTCTATCCCGAAGGTGCATTTTATGCACAGATGACGCCCGAGCACGTCAAAACAGTTGCCGAGCAGCATCTCGCCAAGGGCGGCAAAATCGTCAAAGAGCTGCTGTATCAGGGCACGGTCGCCGAAGACGGCTCCATCATCCCCTTCGCGGAGACCCCTTTCTACAAAAAACAGATGCGAATCGCGCTGAGAAACTGCGGCGTCATCGCACCCGAAGACATCGATGAAGCGATTGCGGCGGGCGATTATGCGGCGCTGGAAAAGGTGTTGACAAGCATGACGCCTGACGATGTCATCAATGAAATGTCCGCTTCCGGTCTTCGCGGCAGAGGCGGCGCAGGCTTCCCGACAGGCAGAAAATGGTCGTTTGCAAAGGCGTCGCCCGGCGACGTCAAGTATGTCTGCTGCAACGCCGACGAGGGTGACCCCGGCGCATTCATGGACCGCTCCGTACTGGAGGGCGATCCCCACTGCGTACTGGAAGCCATGACCATCGCAGGCTATGCGATCGGCGCGCATCAGGGCTATATCTATGTGCGCGCGGAATACCCCGTCGCTGTCGAGCGCCTCAAGATCGCGATCAAGCAGGCGCGCGAATACGGACTGCTGGGCAAGGACATCCTGGGGCTTGGGTTTGATTTTGACATTGAGATCCGCCTCGGCGCAGGCGCATTCGTCTGCGGTGAAGAGACGGCGCTGATGACCTCTATCGAAGGACACCGCGGCGAACCCCGTCCCCGTCCTCCCTTCCCCGCCGTCAAGGGCCTCTTCGGCAAACCCACCATCCTCAACAACGTGGAGACCTGGGCAAACGTCAATCCCATTATCGTCAACGGCGCGGCATGGTTCGCTAAAATCGGTACGCAGACCTCGACAGGCACCAAAGTATTCGCACTCGGCGGCAAGATCACCAACGTCGGTCTCGTGGAAGTGCCTATGGGCACGACGCTTCGTGAGATCGTCGAAGAGATCGGCGGCGGCATCCCGAACGGCAAGAAATTCAAGGCAGCCCAGACGGGCGGACCTTCGGGCGGCTGCATCCCCGCAGAATGCATCGACACCCCCATCGACTACGACAGCCTGCTTGCGATCGGATCCATGATGGGCTCGGGCGGCATGATCATCCTCGACGAGGATACCTGCATGGTGGACATCTCCAAGTTCTACCTGGAGTTCACCGCGGACGAGAGCTGCGGCAAATGTACGCCCTGCCGCATCGGCACCAAGCGCTTATTGCAGCTTTTGACCAAGATCACCGAGGGCAAGGGCGAGCCGGAGGACCTCGTCAAGATCGAGGAGCTTGCCTCGCACATGAAGCAGTCCTCGCTGTGCGCGCTGGGGCAGTCCGCACCCAATCCCATCCTTTCCACTCTCCGCTACTTCCGTCAGGAGTATGTGGATCACATTGAGAAGAAGCACTGTGACGCGGGCGTGTGCAAAGCGCTGCTGACCTATTCCATCGACCCCACCAAGTGCCGCGGCTGTACGCTCTGTGCGCGCAACTGCCCCACCCACGCCATTTCCGGCAAGGTGCGCGAGGTGCACGTCATCGACAAGGATATCTGCATCAAGTGCGGCGTATGTATGGCGAACTGCAAATTCGGTGCAGTCGTAAGACAGTGAGGTGAGTGACATGGCAAAAGACGTTACGTTGACCATCAACAATATTTCCGTGACCGTTCCCGAGGGAACGACCATTCTGCAGGCGGCGAGAAAGGCACACATCGAGATCCCTACGCTGTGCTACTTGAAAGATGTCTCCTGCGTCGGCTCCTGCCGTATGTGCGTCGTGGAAGCGACGGGCGCGAGAGGACTCGTCGCCGCGTGCGTGTACCCCGTCGCCGAGGGCATGGAGGTAAGAACGAATACCGAGAAGTGCCGCGAGAGCAGAAAGATGACACTGGAACTGCTCCTCTCCAAGCACAAGAAAAAGTGCCTCTCCTGCGAGAGAAACCACAACTGCGAGCTTCAAAAGCTCTCCCTCGGCTACGGCGTAGACGAGGACAGATTCAAGGGCGAGGACTTCGTCCTGCCCATCGATACCTCTGCACCCTACGTCGTGAGAGACAACGACAAGTGCATCAACTGCATGCGCTGCGTCGCGGCGTGCAGAAAGCAGCACGTCAACGCGATCGGTCCCATCGGACGCGGCTTCAACGTGCATATCGGCAGCGCGTTCGATATGCCCCTGTATGAGTCGGTATGTGTGGGCTGCGGTCAGTGCATTGTCGCCTGCCCCGTCGGCGCGCTCTCCGAGCGCTCCACGATCGACGAAGTCTGGAAGGCGTTCGCAGACCCGACCAAGAAGGTCGTGTTCTTTACGGCGCCCTCCATCCGCGCGACGCTGGGCGAGGCGTTCGATATGCCCATCGGCACCAACGTTGAAGGCAAGATGGTCGCCGCGATCCGCCGTCTGGGGCCCTGCGAAGTGTTCAACATGGACGTTACCGCAGATCTGACCATCATGGAAGAGGCAAGCGAACTCATCAACCGCATTAAGACGGGTAAGCCCATGCCCATGTTTACCTCCTGCTGTCCCGCATGGGTCAAATTTGTGGAACAGAAGTATCCCGAGATGATCCCCCACCTTTCGTCCTGCAAGTCGCCCCAGCAGATGTTCGGCGCGCTCCTCAAAACATACTGGTGCGAAAAACACCATATCCGTCCCGAGGATCTTTACACCGTGTCCGTCATCCCCTGCACGGCGAAAAAGTACGAATGCCACCGCCCCGAAATGGAGGGCGAGGTCAATGCGGCGATCACGACGCGCGAACTTGCGCGCATGATCAAAACGGCGGGCATCAAGTTTACCGAACTTCCGGACGAGGACTTCGACAATCCGTTTGCGACCGCGACGGGCGGCGGCACGATCTTCGGCGCGACAGGCGGCGTCATGGAAGCGGCGCTGAGAACGGCAGCGCACATGCTGGACGGCAGTTTTGAAGTACTCGACTTCTTTGCCGTGCGCGGCTCCAATCCGATCAAGGAAGCGACCTACCTCGTCGCGGGGCACACGCTGCGCGTTGCCGTCGCTTCGGGGCTTGAGAACGCAGTGACGCTCCTCGAGCAGATCAAGTCGGGAGAAAAGAAGTATGACTTCGTCGAGATCATGGCGTGCCCGGGCGGCTGCGTCAACGGCGGCGGTCAGCCCACCCTTTCGGACAGCGTACGCAACTCCACGGAACTCAAGGAGACGCGCGCCAAAGCTCTGTATATGAGCGACAATCAAAACGAACTGCGCCGCTCCTCCGGCTCCCCCGTCATCGACATGCTGTACGAAGATTACTTCATCTTCCCCAACAGCCACAAGTCGCACGAGGTCCTGCACACGCACTACCACGAGGACAAACGAATTTAACACTTCGGGGCGGACTTCCGCCCCGTTTTATTCGGCGTTTGTCGAAACACCGACGTATAATCCATTATGACCGAAAAACCGCCGTCCCGCGCAATGCGCGGGACGGCGGCATGCTTACCGATCAAGCGGCGGGATGCGCAATATTGCGCATCCCGCCGC